>JAZRTH010000999.1:0-2445 GCA_045651945.1 Thermoguttaceae bacterium | reverse complement strand
CCAATTTCTGGGTAACAGCAATCCTTTATCTCCCGGACGAAACGAAATTCCCCAAGCCGTGGCCCGGCGTTCTTCATTCCTGCGGACACAATCTCAACGGGAAGGCAGCTCAGAGACATCAGCGCGGTTCCGCTTTGATGGCTCTCAACGGGATGGCGGTTTTGAACTTTGACCCGATTGACCAGGGCGAGCGAATTCAGTTTACCACGCCCAATCCCCCTCTTTCCGTAGACGCTCACAATTTGCTGGGAATTGGCTCCATGGCGTTGGGGCGCAATACAAACTGGTTTGAAATCTGGGACGGCATGCGCGGAATCGACTATCTGCAGTCTCGTCCGGATATTAACCCGAAGATGATCGGCGCGTGCGGGCTGTCCGGCGGCGGAACTCAAACGGCGTTTTTAATGGCTCTGGACGAACGCATTGAAGTCGCCGCGTCGATGTGCTATCTGACTTCTCTGACGGGCATGTATCGGCGCGGAAATCCGGAAGCCGATGCGGAACAGCACGTTTTCGGTCAGCTGGACTTCGGCATGGATCACGCCGATTACTGCATCATGCACGCTCCCAAACCGACCCTGATCGGCTGCGCGACAAAAGACTTCTTCCCGATTAAAGAAACGTGGGATACCTATCGATACAGCAAACGCATGTTTGGATTGCTGGGGTATCCGGAACGCATGAATTTGGCTGAGACGTACAACACGCACGGATTTGACCAGCTGCTGCGAGAAGCAACCGTCCGGTTTATGCGCCGGTTCCTGGTCGGCGGCAGCGAAGCGGTTGTCGGTCCGAATAAAGCAGACCCGATTGTCGAGCCGGACGGAGAACTGGAATTGTCGGACGAAGAGCTTTACGTTACTCCAAAGGGCAACATTCAGGACATTCCCGGGGCAAGAACGACGTTCGACATCAACCGGGATTACGCAAAGGAACTTGCCGCCAAACGGGCGGAACTCTGGTCGCAGACGCAGGAAGACGAAATGCGAGTCAAAGTCCGTCAGCTGGCGAAGTTCCGCCAATCCAAAGACATCCCCATTCTGACAGTTTTGTCGTCTGAAGACGTTACAGAATTGATTACCGCGGGGGAAGGTCAAACCCCAGTTCTGGCGACGGCGACGAGAATCATCTTTCAGGTTGAGCCGAAATTGTATCTGACCGCTCTTTGGCTGGTTCCCCATAACGCCGACATGTCGAAGGCGACGCTTTTTGTCAGCGACAATGGCAAAGCCGACGGCGCGAAAATGGTCAACAGTCTTCTGGCAAGCGGAAAGCCGGTTTTAACTGTGGATTTGCGAGGATACGGCGAAACGCAGCAGTTCAAACAGCCGTATTTCAGCAACGAGCATTTCGGTCAGGACGGCTGCGACTGCTATTTCGCCTTTAATTTGAATAAGACGTACGTCGGATTCCGCGCTGAAGACCTGTATTCTTTGAACCGTTTCCTCAGAACGGAACTCAAAGCGACGGGCGTTGAATGTATCGCCGTCAACGAGGCGTCCATACCAGCCCTGCACGCGGAATTCTGCGAGCCGGAAACGTTTGACCATCTGACCGTTGTCAACACGCTTGTCAGCTGGACGAACATGGTCGAAAACGGAGGATATTCCACAACCCCGTTTGCCAGCGTCGTTTTCGGAGCGTTACAGGTATACGACTTGCCGGACCTCCGCACCGCTCTGGAAAAATCCGGCAAACTGACGGTTTCCGGTCTCCGCTGGGAAAAGGAACCGGAACCGCAAGAGTAAAAAAAACAGATGAAAGCAACTCAACAAACGTTTTTTATATCCGTTTAGGTGGGAACGTAGTTAATAACGGTTCCCGCCTCGACAGGATTGTCAACATGGAGATGCGGAAATCCTCTTTCAATTCAATTTGATAGCGTTACAATGACAATCGATTAGTTTTTTTATCAAATTAGCTAACTTAATACTTACCACATGCCACTCTTGTCTTACCACACTAATTCCATGGATCGAGGAATAAAACTTTTTATTGCTGCCGTTTTAGCAGTAACGTTTTGCATAAACTCTCTGGCTGACGAGCCAACGAACATTCCCCCGGAACTGGCTGGCGCTCAGTGGATTTCCGGCGACTGCTCTCAGGGGCTTCCGGTTTTTCGCAAGACGTTTGAACTCAGTCAGCCGGCAGAGAACGTTGTTTCTGCGACGGCGTCGATTTGCGGTTTGGGATTCTATCAGCTGGACGTCAACGGCGAAACCGTCAGCGCGCCCATGTCGCCCGGCTGGACGAACTACAACAAGACTTGTCTGTTCAATCAGTGGGACGTGAAAAATCAGATTCGTTCCGGCGTCAACGTCCTGGGCGTTTGGCTGGGAAACGGATTCTACAACGTTGCCGGCGGTCGATACGTCAAGTTCAAGGGGTCGTTCGGACAACCTCAATGGATTGGTCGAATCGTCGTTACGTTCAAAGACGGCGCTG
>JAZRTH010000998.1:0-5887 GCA_045651945.1 Thermoguttaceae bacterium | reverse complement strand
CTAACGCGAACTCCATTACCGCCTTTCAATAACTTTCGTTTACAGGTTTTCCGTTGCGACGACGTCGACGCCGGTGTCGCAGACGTTGGGAAGAACGACGTCGCCGATTTTGACGGGGCTTTTCGCCCGGACGGTTTGCAGACTTTCCAGAGCGTCAAAGATCTTTCCCTTCGGAATCGGTTGAGCGGTTTTGACGCTCAACGGGCGTCGTTTGCCTTCGACGGCAACCAGCGCTGTAACGGTGCGTTCCGGGGCAATCGTTTCCTGAATGCCGTAGGCTTTTCCGCGGGCGCAGGTCGCTCCCTCCACTACAAGTTCGCCGTTTTCGTTTTTTGTTACGGTTAATTCACAACCCATTGGGCAGCCGATGCAAATCATTTCTTTTCCTCCAACACAACTTCTACTGTAACCTCGTCAACGCCGACAAACTGTTCTCTGGGCAGTTCCACCCGCTGAGACTCTCCGGGCGTCAAAATCATGGCGCGTCGTTTAAGCAGGATATTCTCTCCGGCGCGAATCTGCCAGGTCGCTTTTCGGTACACGTCTGCGGGACGGAACGAGATAGCGACTTTGTCTTCTGCGCCCTTGCTGCGAATGCGCTGGGGAACGCAGCCGCGAACGCCAAACCCGTCTTTGACAACGGTGTAGGTCGGCGTTTCCTGAGTCGTTTGCGCCGCGAATCGAGCCGCTTCTCGACCAGCTGTTTCCGATTCCAGACTGACGTAGTCGACCAAATCGTGAACGTGAAGGACATTCCCGCAAGAGAAAATGCCGGGAATTTCCGTCTGCATGGAATCGTCAACCGTCGGGCCGCTTGTAACAGGCGAAAGCGGGATGTTGGCTTTGAGCGACAGCTCGTTTTCCGGGATCAAGCCGACGGAAAGCAGTAGCGTATCGCATTCAAAGTACTGTTCCGTACCGGGGATGGGACGGCGTTTTTCGTCAACTTGGGCAACAGTAACGCCCTCGACGCGTTCTTTCCCGCGGATTTCCGTTACCGTGTGACTTAACAGCAGCGGGATGTCGAAATCGTTAAGGCACTGCGCGATGTTTCGTTTCAGACCGCTGGAATAGGGCATCAACTCGACGCACGCCAGAACTTTTGCGCCTTCAAAGGTCATGCGGCGAGCCATAATTAAGCCGATGTCGCCTGACCCTAAAATGACGACGCATTTGCCGGGCATGAGCCCTTCCATATTGACCAGTCGCTGAGCGGTTCCGGCGGAATAGACGCCAGCCGGGCGCGTTCCAGGAATCATCAGCGCGCCGCGGGTGCGTTCCCGGCATCCCATCGCCAGAACAATCGCCTTGGCGCTAAAGACCTGAACGCCATGTTCCGGGCTGACGGCTGTAACCTGACGGTTTTCTGTTACATCCAAAACCATCGTGCGGCATTGAATTGGGATGTTCAATTCCTTGACGCGGTCGATAAATCGCTGGGCGTATTCCGGTCCAGTGAGTTCTTCCTTGAACCGGTGCAAGCCGAATCCGGGGTGAATGCACTGCTGAAGAATTCCGCCGGGGGCGTCGTCGCGTTCGAGAATCAACACGTTTTCGCAGCCCGCTTCTCGAGCCGCCGCAGCCGCGGCAAGACCTGCCGGCCCAGCTCCGATAACCAATACATCAATTTCCTGATTCATATTATTTATCCTCCGGGAAAAGACGGGAAAGAACCATCAGAGACTCTCCGCCGGCTTTTGTAATCTGTTCCTGCGAGACGCCCAACTCGTCCGCTAAAATCTCAATCAGACGCGGCGTGCAGAATCCTCCTTGACATCGGCCCATCGTGGCGCGAGTTCGGCGTTTAATGCCGTCGATTGTCGTTGCGCCAACACGGCAGCGGATGCTGGCGCGAATTTCCGCTTCGCTGATCGTTTCACACCGACAAATAATGCGCCCGTAACGCGGGTCTTTCTCGATGAGTTTGTTGAGTTCTTCCGGAGAAAGTTCGCGAACGCGGGGCCAATCGCTGACATCGTCTGAAACGGTTTCCTTTTTCTTCGCGCCGAGTTTGGTTGCAACTTCCTGCGCCAAGTCTACGCCAATTGCCGGGGCGGACGTCAAACCGGGGGATTCTACGCCCAACGCGTTGAAAAAGCCCGGCGCGTCTGGCGCTTTCCCAATGACAAAATCGTGTTTGGTCGTTTCGTGCGATCGGATGCCGCTGAAAGTAGTAATCGCTTTGCGGAACGGAATCTCCGTCCAAATGCGGGTGGAAAGACGACGCATTTTGTCCAAGCCGAACGCGGTCGTTTCCGTTGCGTCCGGGGAGTCGATGTCTTCGCTTGTCGGACCGACGATAATCGTGCCGTCTACCGTGGGAGAAACGAGAACGCCTTTTCCCATCGGGCCGGGGCACTGAAACATCGTCGCCTTGAAGCAGTCCTTTTCCGACTTGTCGAGCATGACGTATTCGCCGCGGCGGGGCTGAATGTTGTACTTGGTCGCGCTGACCTGATTGTTCAAAAAAGCGGAACTGACGCCCGAGGCGTTAACGATCGCGCGCGCCTGGAACGTTTCGCCGTCTTCTGTTACAAGCGTCCAGAATCCGTCTTCCGGTTTGACCGTTTTGACGGGTTTGTTAAAGAGGAACTTCACGCCGTTCGCCGCTGCGTTTTCTGCGGTTCGGAACGTGAGATCGTACGGACAGCAAATTCCGCCTGTCGGCGCCAGCAGAGCTGCCACCGCTTCTTTGCTGACGTTAGGCTCCAAAGCGCGAAGCTCGTCGCGGTCGATGATTCTCAGTTCTTTTACGCCGTTTTGAATGCCCCGGTCGTACAGCTTTTGAAGGTTTGGCAGTTCCTCGTCCGAGAACGCAACGACCAGCGACGTGTTGCGGATAAACGGAACGTGAAGTTCGCGACACGTCTGCTCGAACATTTCGTTTCCGCGAACGTTGTATTTCGCCTTGTTTGACCCCGGCTCGGCGTCAAACCCAGCGTGAACGATTGCGCTGTTTGCCTTGGACGCCCCGGAGGCGACGTCTTCTTTTCCTTCCAGAACGAGTACGTCCAGCTCATAGCGGGACAGACAGCGCGCGATGGAACAGCCCACTACGCCCGCGCCCACGATTATTACGTCATTCATAGTTATCACCTTAAAGTTATTAGCAAAGGAATATCGCTCGATATTCTCCTGTTACGTTTTTAATACTGCTCGACTTCGCCGAAATGGTTGAGCGTCAGCGCCGGCGGCGTCCCCTGATATTTTTCCAGATCAGCAAGCGTTGTTTCGCCCGACAAGACGCAGATGAAGTCAACGCCGGCGTTGTCGGCAATGGCTTTGTCTGTATAAAGCCGATCGCCAACGACGGTAATTTCTTCCTTTTTGAAGTTCGCCAGAACCGGCTCCAACAGAGTCGGAGACGGCTTGCCGAAAACGTGTGACGGTTTCATGCCGTTGGTCGTTTCCAGAAGCTTCAACATCCCTCCAACGTCTGGAATCGGACCCTCTTCCGACGGACAGCAGTTGTCCGGATGCGTTGCGACAAAATCGACCGGGTTCCCTGCAATGGAGCGCAAACCGACAACGCCTGTTCCTGCTTGGATGCTGGTATCTTCGACCCCGGCTTTTTCGGAGGCACAACCTTGTCCTACTGCCCGTGCGGCTTCGCACCCGTTACGCATATTCCATAACGCGGTGATGCGGCGCAGCTTTTCGTAGGTCAGCTCCTTGTCGTAGGTCAACGCGATGAGTTCGTTCCGTTCCGGGTCGTATTCCAACGACACGCCTGCGTCTGCCAGACGTTCAGCCATGTGCTGTTTAACCGCTTCTGTCGAAACGAGGTATACGGATTTATATCCCTTTTGACGAATGTAGCTTTCCAGCGTAATGAGCGGGGTGAGAATCTGGCTCTCGTCGACGGGAATCGCCGCCCCGCTAATCTTTTTGAGGTATTCGGACGGGTTCTTTGAGGTGTTATTCGTCAAAAAGAAGAACCGAAACCGTCCGCTTTTTGTTGTACGAATAACAAAATCCACAGCCGGCGGAATTGGGTTTGGACCCATGAACAGAGTCCCGTCCAGGTCGCAGACAAACGCCTTTTTTGTACTCAATTCGTATGCCATGATGAATCTCGTTTCCCGTGAATTACTCGTTCTCTTCTGCGGCTTCAACTAACTTTTCCTCTGTCGGATCGGTTTTGTAACCGGTCGCCCTGGCGTTCCACGCCATAGCAAAGAGAACCATGCCGATTAAAGCAAAGACGGCAATTGAGCCGAGAGCAATGCCCCAGCCGTAATGAACCTGGATAAATGCAATGCCGATGCCGGAAACGATTGTCGAGGCGTAGCCCATAATGCCGGTAAATCCGTTTGCCATAGCCGCGGCTTCTTTGGTTGCCTGATTAGCCGCCACGATGCCGATGAGCGCCTGCGGTCCGTAAATAAAGAATCCGGCTCCCATGAGCAGCAAGGTTACCAACCAAATCGGAGCTGGAGTCGGTTCGTGGCTTGACAGAAACGCGACTTGAGAATCGGGAAAGCGCTCTTGCAACTTGGCGGTAAAGAGGGCTTCTTCATCTTTATATCCCTGCAGTTTTTCTGTTTTCTTTGCGATAGCCTTTTCTTCTCTGGCTCGCTTCTTTTCATTTTTGATTTTATTCAAATCGATATTGGCGCCGGTAAGCTCTTCCGTTGTGTAGACGGTATACAAAACCAGTTCCGGCGACTCGTTCTCTGACTGCTGGTATTTAACAACGAGGTTTTCGTCAAAGGATTTCAATAATTTTCTGACTTCTGACGCCTGCGGCTGATTGTCGTCGCTTACAGCAAATCGCAGTTCCGTTCCTCCGTTTGGCAGCATCCAAAAGCCGAATGAAAACAGAGCGGCGCAAAGCATGCAAATGACGCACGTTCTGACTCCGCGTCCTTTGAACGCCTTGTCTGTAATCCACCCGGCGAAGATTGTACCGACAACCGCCGCCAATTCAAAAGCGATAATCATCAAACCGCCTTTGGAAACGGGAATGCCCTTGAACTGTTTCAGGAACGTCGGCCCCCAATCGAGGAACCCGAATCGCACGATGTACACGAAAAAGTTTGCCAACGCGACGAGCCAGATTACTTTGTTTCCGAAAACAAGACGGCGTCGGTCTGCCGTTGTGATTTCTGAAGACGGTTTATGAGTCGCCGCCGCTTCAATTTCGAGTTCGGGAACGCCGGCTTCCGTAGGCGAATCCTTGACGCAGAAGAAGCAGAATACCGTTGCCGCTGCCGCCAACGCTGCTGGAACCCAGAAACACCATCGCCAGTTCAGACCCAACGGTCCCAAAATAAGCGAGCAAAGCCCTAACGCCAATACGGCTCCGAAACTGTGCGACGTATTCCAAATCGCCATTTTGGTTGCCAGCTCTTTGGGGTGAATCCAGTGCGTAAGCATTTTCGCGCAGGCGGGGAATCCCATGCCCAGCGTCCAGCCGTTGATTACCCAGAATATTCCAAAGAGAATCGTTAACGATGTGCATCCAAACAGAAAGTTCATCAGCGCGGTAAGAGCCAAACCGATTGCCATGAAAATTCGTCCATTCAATCTGTCCGCCCAGAACCCGTTTACAAAGCGGCTTACGCCGTAGAGAAGACCGTGAACGGTAAGAATGATTCCAATCGCGTACTTGGTAATCACGCCGTCTTCAAACATCTCCACCTGCGCCATGGACAGGTTCTTACGCGTAACGTAAAAGAACATATAGACGATCATGCTAAAGATGATGAATTTCCACTGTTCAACCGAGAATTTCTTTTGTTCTTCGTTTGTCATGTTGATCTCTCTGTAAGTTTTGTAGCAGTCGAAAAAACAGCTTTAATCGCTTAATTACTATGAATATACTAATATATAAATATATCCCAAATTGTTTGACTTGTCAAGTAGGTGAGGACAGACGGAACGG
>JAZRTH010000997.1:0-4043 GCA_045651945.1 Thermoguttaceae bacterium | reverse complement strand
GAGCAGGAGTTTGTCGTCCTCGTTAATCACAGCGAACATGACAGCGCACGGCGCGTTGACCTTGCGGCGAATTCCGTCGATGGCGTCGCGCAGGGCGTCTGCGGGAACGTTGCGGAGCTTTTGAACGATGTACAGAACGTCGCCGATCTTTTCGCCTTTGGCGATAAGGGAATCGAGGATCATGCCGTCGTCCGCCTTGGCGGTGGCGCTGGCTTGCTTCTTAAGTTTCTTGACTTCGTTCTGCATAGCTTCAACGCGGGCGACAATCTGTTCCGGAGCGCAGCGAAGCATCGAGCAGAGTTTGTTAATCGCGTCGATTCGCATTGAACTCAGGTCGATGGCTTTTTCGCCCGTCCAGGCGACGATACGGCGCGTTCCGGCAGAAACGGCTTCCTCGGAAATGATGCGGAATCCGCCGACCATAGCGGTGTTGAACAGGTGCGTTCCGCCGCAGAGTTCCTTGGAGCCGCCCATCGTTACAACGCGGACAATGTCCGGGTACTTTTCGCCGAAAAGCATCGTCGCGCCGGCTTCTCGAGCTTGAGCGATCGGCATTTCCTGGCTGTCAACGAAATTGGCGTCGAGAACGAGCTGGTTGACTTCGCGTTCAATCGCCTGAAGCTGTTCGGTTGTAATCGGCTTGGGCTGGGTGAAGTCGAATCGCAGAACGTCTTCATCGACTTTGGAGCCGCGCTGCTGAGCGTGAGGACCGAGATGTTTCTGCAAGGCGTAATGCAGCAGGTGGGTTGCGGAGTGCGCTCTGGAAACCGCGGCGCGGCGCGTGGCGTTGACTGTCGCCATAACCTGCGAGCCGTTGGTAAGCGTTCCGGACTTGAGCTGACCGATATGGAGAACCAAGCCAGAATCTTGCTGAACGTTGGTAACTTCAAAGACCATGTCGCCAACGGTGAGCGTTCCGGTATCGGGCATCTGACCGCCTTTTTCCGCGTAGAACGGCGTAGAGTTGAGGACGACCGCGACGTTCAAAACGGTGGCGTCTGTCAGCTCGTCTACCAGCGCGCCGTCAGCCAGAATTCCCATGACGATAGCCGGGGCTTCGAGCTTTTCGTATCCGACGAACGGGGTTTGACGCAGCTGCTTTTTCAGGTCGTCCAGCGGGCCGGACTTGAACAGCTCTTTTCTGTTGCCGGCGCCGGACTGCTTGGCGTGTTCTTCCATGGCGGCTTTGTATCCGTCCCAGTCGAAATCGTAGCCTTTGTCAGCGCCCATGGCGGCAAACATCTCTGGCGGAACGCCGTAGGTTGTGTACAGTTCAGCCGCTTCGTCGCCGGGAATGACTTTTGTATTTGTCGATTCCAACTGGTCAAAGACCTTGTCGATGTGGTTGACGCCGCCGTCGATGGTCGTTAAGAAGTTGGCTTCTTCCGTCTTGATGACTTCCTGAACGCGTTCGACCGTTTCTTCCAGTTCGGGATACTGGTCTTTCATCATTTCGACAACAGCTGGAACGATTTTGTACAGGAACGGTTCCTTGACGCCCATCTGATGCCCGTCTAAAGACGCGCGGCGAAGCAGACGTTTAATAACGTACTCTTCCTTGTTGGGGCCGGGGTAGACGTTTTCGTGAATGGCGAACGTACAGGCGCGAATGTGGTCTGTAATGCGGCGCAGACGGCGGCCGTTTTCGTCTTTCGGGTCGTCGTAGTTGTATTTGACGCCGACAACGTCAGCGGACGCGTAAACGATCGGCAGCAAAATGTCGATGTGGTAGTTGGTCGTTACGCCCTGCAAGGCGGACGCAGCGCGTTCCAGGCCCATGCCGGTGTCGATGTTTTTGCTTGGCAGCGGGAAGAGGTTGTTTGGCGGGTTGCCTTTACGGTTGAACTGCGTAAAGACGAGGTTCCAGATTTCGACTTCTCCGATGGGAGTGTGATAGTAAATTTCCGAACACGGGCCGCAGACGCCGTCCGGACCTTCCGACGGGCAGGACGCCGGCCAGAAGTTTTCGTCTTCTTCCAGACGGGAAATGCAGGACTGATCCAGCCCGATTTCGTTATTCCAGATGTTGTACGCTTCGTCGTCGTCTTTGTAGACGGTAACGGTCAGCGTCTCTTTGGGCAATCCGAGCCATTTTTTGTCGGTCAGGAACTCCCACGCCCAGGTGATCGCTTCGCGCTTGAAGTAATCTCCAAAACTGAAGTTGCCCAGCATTTCAAAGAAGGTGTGATGGTACGCGGTGCGCCCGACGTTGTCGATGTCGCCGGTGCGAAGGCATTTCTGGCACGTCGTTGCCCGAGTGAAGTCCAGCTTGACTTTGCCGAGGAAATGATCCTTGAACTGGTTCATGCCTGCGGGAGTAAACAAAACAGACGGATCCCATCGGGGAACAAGGACGTCGCTGGGACGTCGGACGCAGCCTTTCGATTCGAAGAACGAGAGGTACTTTTCACGTAATTCGCTGGTTTTCATGGTTTGTGGGGAAAAATGGGGAGGTTAGTGGTTAGCGGCAAGCGGTTATACACTCTTGCCAAATTTAAGTCATAATTATATATAGAATCAAATTTTCGTCAAGGGCAAGGGGGGGAGAGAAATTGGACTAGTGCGGATTATTAATGGAAGGCGGTAATGGAGCGAACGCAGTGAGCGGAATTACGCAGTTCGCCGAAGGCGAACCGAAACGTCCGAAGGGGGAGACAACGTCGAGAGACGGGCGCCATCCGAGAAGGTTTTCGGCTTCGTCATTTTGTTATTCACGTTTCCCTGCGATTTGTTCGCCGTTCCGGCGAATGCGTAATTCCGTTCGCCTTTGGCGAACTCCATTACCGCCTTCCATTTCCGGGCGCTTACGCATCCCGGCTCGCCTTTTTTGCTTCTTTATCGCTTTCTTTTCCATTCCCCTCTTACATCGGAATCGCATTTCTGGTATAATCTTGGATAATTACAAAATTACACTACTCGAGTTTTTACAGGAGATAATCGCATGAAACAAGTATCCCGCCGAGGGTTCCTCAAGACGTCAGCCGCCGCAGCCGCCATGGCAACGGCAATTCCGATTGTAACCGCTTCCAAACCGGTTTGGGCGCAGGCTCCCAGCGACCGCCTTCGCATGGGCTGTATCGGCGTCGGAAGCATGGGGCGGGGCGACGCTCACGACTTTAATCGTCTGGTCGATATTGTCGCTCTTTGCGACGTCGACGAAAACTACGGCATCGCCCAAACGTTAAGAATGAACCTTGGGAAACGAGACGCCAAAGGCAAGGTTGTCAAACCGGATACCTACAAAGATTATCGCCGGATTCTCGAACGGGACGACATCGACGTCGTTTGCATTGCGACGCCCGACCACTGGCACGTCAAGATTGCCGTCGAAGCGCTCATGGCTGGCAAACACGTCTTCTGCCAAAAGCCGCTGACGCTGACGCTGGAAGAGAACCAGATCATTCGCCGAGCCTGCCAGAAGTTCGGCAAAGCGTTCCAGATCGGCACGTGGCAGCGCTGTCAGCGAGATCAGTTTATCAAGGCGACGCTGCTGGTTCGCAAGGGATACATTGGCGACGTCAAAAAGATAACCTGTGACATATTCCCCTCGCCCACGTCCGGCGACGTCCCGAAGAACGACGTTCCCGCTTCTCTGGACTGGGAAATGTGGCAAGGCCCCGCGCCGCGATACGAGTTCCGGGCGGACTTGAAACCCAACCACAACGGCGCTTTCGGAGACACCCGCTGCCATCGCATGTTCCGCTATTGGTACGAGTATTCCGGCGGGACGCTGACCGACTGGGGCGCTCATCATATCGACTGCGCTCTGTGGGCGCTGAATCTGCAAACGCCGGGAACTGGCCCCGTCTCCTTCGACGGTACGAACGCCCATCACCCGGTGGAGTTCAAAGACGGCTATCCGACCGTTGACAACCGATTCAACACCAGCGACAAGTTTGACATCAAGTGTATGTTCGACAACGGGATTGAAATGCACGTCGTGAGCGAATCGCCCGACGGCAACGGGATTCTGTTCGAGGGAACCAAAGGACGCTTCCACGTCAGCCGCGGCCGCTGCAAGGGCAAACCGGTCGAAGAGCTTC
>JAZRTH010000996.1:0-2046 GCA_045651945.1 Thermoguttaceae bacterium | reverse complement strand
CCATTCCACTTCCGCCATGGCGGTCATGTAGTCCAGCGTGACTTTTCGGAGCTCTTCAGCGTTGTCTTTGCGCGCGTTTTCGCCTATGCGGATAATCTCCTCAACCGGCTTGCCAAACCGGGAGTTTTCCGCCAGATGACGCAGACCGATAAGAATGAGGTCTTGCATCGCCTCCGTTCGTTCCGGATGAACGCCAAAGACAAGGGTCGTTCCCTTTCCGTAGGTAGAAAGCATAATCGCCGGCGAGCCAATCTGAACCCCTTCCGGTACGTCGTTTTCGTGGAATTCCGTCGTATACTTCGCCAGGACTTCGACGTGCGGCTTGCGTTGATCAATATTGAGATTGACGACCATTCCGTTGGTGTAACAGACGTCGTGTTCGCCCTTGAACTGCTCGCCAAAGACAGCGCAGCCCAGTTCCGTCGTTTCAATTTTGAGGTCGCCGGAACCGCGTTCCCATTTGGGGCTTATCGTTTGAGCGTTGATTAAATCCGCCCGAATGGTGAAAAACGCGCCGCCGCCCAAGCCCATATAGCATTTGCCGGACTTGATGAACTCCTTGACCTTTGCGATTCCTTCGTTTCTCAGGGAATTCACCAGAGCGTCACAGCTGTTCCCGGCGAAAATCAGGATGTCGAACTTGTCCAGAGCGCCGTCGCGAACCGCCTGACCGTCAATTTCCGTAATCTGGAACGCCGGGTCTTTAGCGACGATGGACGTTATCGTCTGGACGTCTTCGGCGCCCGCCTGATTTGTCATCAGCGCGACCTGAACCGGCGCTTTGGCTTCTTCGGCGTTGGGGTTCTCTTCCGCAAAAACAGTTCCGAAAACGGAAAACGCCATTGCAATCAACAGCGTTACAAAAGTAAATGGATGTTTCATGATTGGGTAAAAGGGTTATGTGATATACTGATACGACTTGAGTTTTCCGAAATTAAGCCTCTAGCTGCTAGCTTCTAGCTATTAGCTTGATAAACCTGATTCATGCGTTATAGCAAGAAGCAGGAATAACCAAGCTAGCGGCTAGGAGCTAGGAGCTAATAGCTCATTTTTCGGGAAATTTCAAGTGTGAAATATATTATTTCGTCCTTACCACTAACAACTTAAAACTTACCACTTATTTTATATGTCATCCGAAACAACAAATCCTGCCGAAAAAACGCCGTCAACGGACGCCGTCAAACGGCTTATGAATCGGCTTCGCGGCATAACGCGGCGGCGAGCGCTGACCTACGGTTTTACAAAACTGGTTGTCGAACTGGGTCTGTGGTTTTTCGCAACCCTGATTCTCGACAAAATGTTTGAACCCAGTCCCGTAATCCGCGGGATTATCCTGGCAGCGTCCGCAGTCTGGTTTATTTATCGCATTGTTGTTTATATAATCCGCCCGATGTTTCGTCCAATTTCAGACGAATCGATGGCGGCTTTGTGCGCTGTTACGTTCCCGGAAGAATCGGAACTGATTCTCACCGCCGTTCACCCGACTGACCCCGAAGGGCAAGACCCGCAGCTGTGGACTCAAACCGTAGAGAAAGCCAACGCGCTGGCGGATCAACTGCTCCGTTCCGGACGTCTGCGCGCCGCGTTCGACAACAAACGCTCGTTCCGCGGCTGGTTCAAGGCGATTGCGCTGGTCGCCGCCGTTGTCGGGCTGCACTACTATAATTCCATGTATCTTCCCGTCTGGTTTTCCAGAGTGATTTGCCTTTCCAGCGACCTGTGGCCGCGTCAGGCTCGAATTTGGGTAGACGGGTTCCCGGAAGACGCCAACAACCCGATCGGGAGAATTAAGATCGCCCGCGGAGACGACCTCGACCTTCGAGTTTGGGCGGACGCCGACCGACCTCTGGTTCCCAAACGCGTTACATTGGACTACCGCGACTCCAACGGCGTTCATCGATACGCGACTATGGTCAGACAGGGAGCGGTTAATGAGACGGAACAGCCAAAGTCCAAACCGGACGACGCCACGGCGGACTCCCATTCCGCGCCGCTGTCGTTTACGTTTACCCTTCGCGGCGTTCTCAACCCGCTGACAATCAACTT
>JAZRTH010000995.1:0-3959 GCA_045651945.1 Thermoguttaceae bacterium | reverse complement strand
GATTTCATTAAATGAAACGCTTCCATCTGCTTTTATGATAAACCGTTTCCGAAAAAAACAAAATAACAAACTCGACCCGGAATTTGACGCAATTCAGCAAGACGCTCACTGTACAAAATTCTAAATCAAAAAAAAACGATGACGGACATTTCGACCGTCATCGGATAGATTCAGATTTGTCTGACTGCAATCAGTCTTACCAGGAGTATCTGTCATACACAGGGGCGATTTCGCCTTTCATATACTGGCAATGCATTCCCGGGCTGCCAGACCAAAAACCTGTAACAATAACGCCATCATAGTTTCTGGCTGTTCTGACATAGATTCCAAGACGGGTCTGGCTGTCCATGGACCAAAGATTGGTACGGAGATGATAATAGTCGCCAGTTCGTTTATCGATGACTCCAAGGACGATTCTCGTTGGAGAATTACGAACCGCACGACGGAATTCAGCTTCATCGTGAATACGTCTGCCATTCACCACTACAATTTTGTCCCCAATTTCAGGATGGTAATTGGGTGCGCTCCATCTTCCGTTAGGCGATGGTCCAGGAGCAGGCGCAGTCGGCGCAGGCGCGTAAGCAGGCTGTTGTCCTATAGTCTGCGCTGTCTGGAAAGAAGTCAAAAGAACGAATCCTAACAGGATCAAAAACAGTTTCTTTTGCATAAATGTTCTCCCTGATAATAAGGTTAAAAAAACAGATGGCAACCTATAAAAACTACGTTTTTATGAAAAATCGCCCAACAACAAAATAAATTTTAACATAGACAAATGCGATGTCAAGAGTTTTTAGGAAAGCCAGGAGATTTTTCTGTAAAATTTTCAAAAAATTATCGATTTTACGTTTACCTCTGCGTCAGATTTATCGCTATAGAAAGGGGGAATATTCAGTCTTTTTTATAAAAAGCAACCACACAAACAAAAAATTTCCAGTTTGTCCGGGGTTCCTCCTTGCACCCTCCATGAGGATGTGTACAATAGAACTTGTTAGAAAATGGAGTCGTTCTTCCGTGGGGTTCGCTCACGGCTGAACTTTAACCATCGTAAACCTTTCATCAAGATATATTTCAATACCCTTTTTAATTCCTAAACCATGACATCAGAAAAGCAGGAACCTGCTGCCGATTTCACGCTCCGCGATTTTCAGCAGTTAATTAAAGACATGTACTACGAGAAAGACGTCGAACGCGGCGCAGAAGGCACGTTTATGTGGCTCATGGAAGAAGTCGGCGAGCTGGCGGCGGCGATTCGCGGGAGCAAAAAGCACGAACTCGGTCCCGAATTCGCCGACGTCCTGGCGTGGCTGATGACAATCGCCAACGTCAAAGGAATCGACCTGACGGAAGAAGTCCATAAAAAGTACGGCTGCGGCTGCCCCGGCTGTGGTCAGTTCCACTGCGTCTGCCCGAACTCCGATAAACCGTAACGTTGTCAAAAAACACAAACCGCCTTGAGAGATAATATAGGGGCTGCATTCATGAAACGTTTATATTTGATGTTGTCAGCGCTGTCTGTCTTGACAGTTTTAGGCTGCGGAAGCGAAAAGACCGTATCGATAGAATACGTCCCCACGCCCGGCGAGACGGCGGCTTTTGTCTATACTCCGGGAGTCGATTCTGAATGCAAAGTTCTAAATCGTGAAACTCGCGAATTGGAACCGTTTGTCAATTCAGGCGACGCTCCGTATCCGATTCGTCATTCCGTTGAAATCTTTCCCAAAGAAATCTACTTCGGCGATACGGTTTACGTTGTTACAACAGATGAAAATGTTTCTTCAGAAACTTTGAAATCTATCACCGATTTTAGCGATACGTCGATTAATGAAAATTCGTGCGCACATCTTGCCAATTCCATAAAAGAATATACCTGGATACCAGAATTCCAAACGAAAGCTTATCATTGTCGTGGATTATCACAAAATTTGGATTTATTGCCTGGGAAAAAAATCCTTCAGAAAAGATTTTACATGGAGTTTCCCCCCTTGGAAGATAAAGAAACGCTGATTTGGAAAGAACTGGAAAATAGCATTCCGCCAGAAGGAACTCTGCTATCGCTTCGCATTTCGAGCGCACTACATAACCTACAAAACGGTTCGTTTATTTTTGTCGATACGACAGTAGACATTCTTGTCAAACCGCGTCCGGAAACAGAAAAGGCGTTATTGGATGCGTGGTATCAAAACACGCCGGAAAAAACGTTTCCTGAAGTTGATGGAAATCGTAAGATTCCCAACGAGATGGACTTGCATGCAAACAAGAAAAGCTGGATTAAGATTGGCTGGCATAGTTACGATCCGTGGCTGTTTGTACGAATCGGAAATAGAAAACCTTGCGATCCCAACAATCCGACAACCCTTGACGGCTGGCGGAAACTGGAAGCGTCTTTGACGCCGTCCACGATGCGCGACGAGGTTCGGCTGGTTCGATTGCAGCTTGAGTATTACAGCGCTGAACCGGGTGTAAAATCCGACCTCGCAAAGAAGGAATTGGTTCAATGGATTAAAAGTCTGCCAACGCCTCAGCGGGCGGTGTATTTTGCGTTTCTTCAGAGTAAACGAAATTCTTTTCGTCATAACGCCCCTGCTCTTTCCAAAAAGAATTACGAGCTTTTAGATGCTTTATATGATGAATCTCCTGTCAGTAAAACGCCCTGAAGACGAGCTCTTCACCAAAAAACAATCGACCGTTTGCCAGCGTTGACAAACGGTCTGAATATTTTTTTCTAAATCAAAAATCCTGAATTCCCAAGCGGTCGAGAATGCCGCTGCGTAATTTATTCTCCCGATTCCTCTTTATCATCTTGCTCTTCCTCTTTATTGTCTTGTTCTTCCTTTTGCTGGAGTTTCCTTTTTTCCGTCTGCCGGCGCTCCCAATCTTCCGCCTGTTGACGCTCCCATTCCTCCCACTCCTCATTTATTTGCTGATTTCTTTCCTGAATTTTCTGATTGATTTCCTCGTCCATTTCGCGTCGAACCGCTCTGAAATATTTCATTTTCTCGATGATTTTCTGTTTCAAAAACGGCGATTTTTTCCTTTTTCCTGACGGCGAATTCAATTCCGGACGTTCTGGAATAATCAGGTATTCAACTCCAAACTGGTTCGGAAAGAGTATAATTATGGCTGGAAAAGACAACGTCTGTTCAGGAGAGTACATTTCCATCCAGAAGCCAAAAGGAAGCTGCAATATAGGACTCATCGGAACGGGTCGGAAAGGAAGTACGCACAATCCCATTGGATCAAACATAATCGCATGAGCGACGGTAATATCGTTGTCTTTGTCTGGCAGTGGATTGCCTTTGGCGTCCAACACTCTCATACATAAGCAGACGCTGGCTTTTTCATCATTCGGATCGAACCAAAGAACAAGCTTTCCCTTGTTTGGGCATTCGTATTCCCAGCAACCGCTCTTCTCATTGAAAACGCACACTTCGCCTTTTCCAGACAGACTAAATCTTTCAACAGACCTTTTCTTTGCCATGCAAAAAATCCTCCCAAATTTAAAACAAAAAAAGCTCCGTCCGGAAGACGCTTTTCCGGCGGATAATTATTACATACGAATAACAAGATTGGATTATAGCAAAAAATTTGGAAATTTCCAAAAAAAGAATCAAAAAGATCAAAAAAACTGCCCGGGAGATTTTGACATCTCCCGGGGTTCATTCCTCCAAAACGTGTTTTATACAATCCGCATTGGAACTCGACAGAATTCAGCGGCGGTCAGATCTAACAGAGCGTTCTGACCGCCTTGCGGGATGGATTAGTACATTCCGCCCATGTCCGGCGCGGCGGGCGCAGCAGCTTCCGGCTTTGGTTTTTCTGCAATCAAAGCGTCGGAGGTAAGCAGCATGGACGCGACGGACGCAGCGTTCTGCAGCGCGGTGCGGGTAACCTTGGTCGGGTCGATAACGCCCGCGGCGACGAGGTCTTCGTAAACGCCGGTGGCAGCGTTGTAGCCGTTG
>JAZRTH010000994.1:0-1193 GCA_045651945.1 Thermoguttaceae bacterium | reverse complement strand
CTCTTGCCTACTCCCTAATCTCACCACTCCCTATTCCCCATTCCCTACTCCCCACATGCAATACTCCCACGTTTGCGTAGAGTGTTTTACGCATATACTGCCGCCGGAAGTTGTAACGTCAGACGAGATAGAAAAGCGTCTGGCGCCGGCGTATGAACGTCTGCGGCTGCCGGCGGGTCGGCTGGAACTGATGACCGGCATTGCTCAACGCCGGCTTTGGCGTGAAGGTTCCGGCATCGGCGAAGTCAGCGCCCAAACCGTTTCCAAGGCGATTGAACAGTCCGGCATCGATAAAAGCCTGTTCGGCGCGCTGATTCATGCGTCGGTCTGCCGGGATTTCATGGAGCCGGCGACGGCGGCTGGCACGCATTTCCGCGCTCAGATGCCGTCCAGCTGCCTGATTTTTGACGTCTCCAACGCCTGTCTGGGGATTTTAGACGGCATGTTCCTTCTGGCGAACATGATCGAACTGGGACAGATTAAAGCCGGCGTCGTCGTTGGCACGGAAAACAGCCGCTCGCTGATGGAAACGACGATTAAACGATTCAATACGGACATGACGCTCACCCGTCAAAGCTGCAAGAACCTCTTCGCGTCGCTGACAATCGGGTCGGGGTCGGCGGCGGTTGTCCTGACGCACGATTCGTTCAGCAAGTCCGGGCGGCGTCTGCTGGGCGGCGCCTGTTACACGGACTCGTCTGGAAGCAAGCTGTGCCAGTCGGACGAGACGTCGCTGGAAGGCGACATGATGCATACGGATTCCGTCAAGCTGCTGGAACAGGGCGTTGCCGCGGCGGCGAAATGTTTCCCCCTGTTTCTCAACGAAGTGGGCTGGAAAAAAGAAGATATATCCCGGACGTTCTGCCATCAGGTCGGAAAGGCGCATACAAAGCTGCTGTTCGACACGATCGGCTTGAACCCGGAAATTGATTTTACGACGATGCAGTATTTGGGCAACACGGGATCCACCGCCGCGCCTACGACAGCGTCGATTGGATTTGAGCAAGGCGTCGTCGCTCCCGGCGACCGCGTCGCGCTGCTTGGAATCGGTTCCGGCATCAACGTTATGATGCTGGGGCTGGAGTAGTTAGGAGCTTTTAGCTACTAGCTTCTAGCTAATAGCTAGCAGCTAACGGCTAGCGGCTTACCCCCTACTCCCTATTCCCTACTCCCTATTCCCTAAACAAAATGTC
>JAZRTH010000993.1:0-1873 GCA_045651945.1 Thermoguttaceae bacterium | reverse complement strand
TTTACCGATCTGGTAGTACATTTCTGCCCAGGAAAAGTTGACTTTCGCGCCGACTTCCGACATCTCGAAATCGCGGCCGACGAACTTCGCCTGCGCCTCTTTGAGGTATTTTGCCGCTTCAGCAGGCTTTTGGAAGTACAGGAGATTTTCCGCCATGCAGACGTTAAGTACAACTTGCAGACGGCGTCCCGCCTTAACTTTTGCCCATTGAATCGCCGGCTGTAATGCGGGACAGGGCGTTTTGGGGTTTCCCGCCAAATGAGCGGCGGACATCCCCTTGAACGCCTCGGCAAGAATCGTTCCGCTGGACGTAATTCGAGAATAGCAAACCGCGGCTACCGTCGCTTCATGATAATACTGAACGGCAGCGGCGTTGTTCCCGGAGTGCATTGCCTGACGCGCCAGAGCCAAAAAGGCGATTGCGGTCAACGGATGGTCAAACTGCCCGGCGCAGACAGTTCCGCGGCTGAGAAGCGGGATTGCCAAGTCGTATTTTTCCGCTCCTAAATACGCCATGCCTAACGCAACGTCAATCCACGTCTGCGACCAGTGGTTGGGCGGAGCAGGGCGCGTCGACAGCTTGTTGATGCATTGATCCGTCAGCGGGTCTTCTTTGCATAGGGGCCCCAAAAGTTCGTATCGACGATAAAGCGCCAGCGCGGTGCATTGCCAGATTTCCGCAATGTCAACCTGAATCAGATGCGCCATGACGACTGTTCCGCCGTGTTTGACTGTGTCGTACTGATTGACCTTTCCGCGCTGGATGCTGAACGTGTCGGGGAACGACCCGAGCGTTTTCTTTCTGGCTCCGAATCCCCACGGGATGTTAAGCTGTCGATTGGTTTGCGGGTTAATTGCCGCAGAAAGGAACTTGACGTCTGACATCCAGTTATAATACTGGACGTAAATATTCAGAGCTGCATTGTAGTTCTCAATTGCTTTTTCGAAATCGCCGACGGCGTAGTACGCCTCGCCCAGCATCGTATAGGCGCAAATCGAGTCTATCCAGCGAGAACTGACAGACTTCATGGCGCCGCGAACTTCGGACTGATATCCTTTCAGAGCGTCTTTGAAGGCTCCCTCGTTGAGCGCCGCCTGCTGCGGATAGTAGCTAAGATGGGGAAGCTGATTGATTTGCGCCTGAGCGGATACGAAAGCAATCAGAACCAGAGCGGCAAATAATATCATCCTCTTTATTTTCATGGCATAGGTACTCCTTTGTTATAAATAGAGTAATTCATAATTGTATTATACCAGAATTATATTCAAATTTCCAGACGGGAAACAGAAAAAATAAAAATTAGATTTTTTTCGATTTCTGTTTTTTCGGATATTGGCGATTAGGCAAAAGAAGGAGAAGAAAGGGAATCGTGGCGAATCCAACGAAATTGGCGCTGTCGCCGCGTTTCTCGTCTGTCTGCGCTCTCACGGTTTTTGCGTTTTCGTAACATCTTTAATTCGGACAGTATTAAACGAGCTTTTTTTGCGTTTTTTTCAACAAGGACTTGTCAGGAGGCTTTTTTTATTTATAATATTACTTAGAGTTGAATTGTTAAGAACAAATCAAAAAATACAATAAGGAGAATGTCATGTCTGAAGAAAAGAATACTCCCAAAAACGAAAATGGGTTTATTAAAGCATTAGGTTTTTTATTTTTTAAATTTCCATTTTTGGCGTTATGGTTCGTTTTATTCTCGGTGATTATTTCCCGGATGTTTGAGGATTATTCAGAGTCTTATCAAGATCTCGATAGTCTGTTTCGGTTTATAATTCAAACAGGCACGAATAATACAAACTTCCTGATTATGTTTAGCGCTTTTGTGATTATGCTTCTTTTGGATCATTATAAAACGAATTAAGCAGCGCTTCATCT
>JAZRTH010000992.1:0-7572 GCA_045651945.1 Thermoguttaceae bacterium | reverse complement strand
AAGATCAACGACAGCAAAAAAGACGACCGCTAAAAAGACGCGATAGGGCGTTGTTATTACTGATACGGAATGAGGAGCGCTTTGCGAAACTCCTCACTCCTCATTCCTAATTCCTAGTTATTCTTACGACAGCTTAATTAGTTCGTATTGTCGGGTTCCGATCCCGATTTCTTCGGCGTATTCCAAGCCGAATTTCCAGTCGGTGTCGGGGTGAAGAAGCTTGAACTTGTCTTGCTTGCATTTGCAGTTGGGGTGTTTTTCTGTCAGCATGTCTTCGGACTTCAAAGCCGGGGCGTTGAGAACGAGGTCGGCGCAGGCGGCGTCGAGCGCGACGGGGTCGTAAGAAGCCGCGATGCCGAGGTTGGGAACGATCGGGGCGTCGTTGTGTCCCCAGCAGTCGCATTCCGGGGAGACGTCCATAATAAAGCTGACGTGGAAGTTCGGCTTGTCTTTCAAAACCGCCTTGGCGTACTCGTCAATGCGGGCGTTGAGCGAACGGGAGTCGTCGTAGGATTCCAGATACGCGCCCTGGAACTGGCAAATCGCAATGCACTGACCGCAGCCGACGCATTTGCTGTGATCGATAACGGCTTTTTTCGTCTGTTTGTTGAGGGAAATCGCCTTGTGACGGCAATGCTTGACGCACATCCCGCACCCGCGGCAGGAGTCGTCGTGAATAACTGGCTTGGACGCTGAGTGCATTTCGAGTTTGCCGGGCACAGCGCCGCAGCCCATGCCGATGTTCTTAATCGCGCCGCCGATTCCAGCTGCTTCGTGCCCTTTGAAATGCGTCATCGTAATGAGAATGTCCGCGTCGACAATCGCCGACCCGATTTTTGGCGCGGGGCAGTATTTGCCGTCAATGGGGATTTCCCGATAATCCAAACCCTTCAAGCCGTCGCCGATAATTACCTGACAGCCCGCTGACAGCGGATTGAACCCGTTGACCATGGCGGTTTGAAGATGGTCAACCGCGTTTTGACGGCTGCCGGAATAGAGCGTGTTGCAGTCCGTCAGAAACGGCTTGGCTCCCAGCGTGGTGAGAATCTTAACCATTCGGGCGACGTAGTTTGGACGAATATACGCGAGGTTTCCCAGCTCGCCGAAATGGATTTTCAGCGCGACGAACTTGCCGTCCAGCGGCAGTTTTTCAATGCCCGCCTTGCGAACGAGCTTTTCCATGTTGTCCAGCAAATTGTGAGAGCCGTTGGCTCTGATGCCGATAAAATAAACTTTCGAGGGCGTTGTCATGTCAGGATTTGGCGCGGTTAAAGTATTAGTATTTCTTTTTGACTCTTAATATATTATATCCTTTTTAACGAATTTGAAAAGAGGACGCGAATCCTTGACGCGGGGCGTCAAAACGGTTATAATAAATAAAGACGTTTAAAATATATTAAGGAGACAACCATGAAATCCATTTGCCAGTTGGCGAATATAGTCGTTATTCTGACGCTCTGTTGTCCGCTGTCCGCTCAGACGCTGGACGGGATCGAGTTTGGGAATTCGGAATCGGAATCGTCGCACGGATTCCGCGATCCGGACGGACAAACGCAAACCGTCGCCGGGCAGTTCGGACATTCGCCCCGACAGATTAAAGCGCCGGCGTCGGAGGCGTGGGAAGGCGGCTCGATGTTCTTTACCCTCAAAGTCGATCCGAACAAGACGAACTATCTCACGGTTCAGTTTTGGGGCGAAGATCTCAACCCGAATCAGCTGTACGTTTATATCGACGGGAAGCTGCTGGGGTATCGGCATATTAGCGAATACGACATTCTCCATCATGGGACAAACGAGATTGTCGCGCCGGGACAGTTCTATTACATCTCCACCGTCATTCCGGAAAATGTAACAAAGGGGAAAACGAAGCTGGAATTCGAGATTCGGCTTGTCGGGCAAATCTGGACGTATGCGCCGACGTTCGACCGGTTTCAGCACAATATTGAGGGGGACTCCATTCCCATTTACGCGGCGTATACGCACGTCGGGGCGAAGTTCGAGCCGAAAACGGTTGAGTTCAAAAACGTTCCCGACGTCGTTCGTCCGGCGCCGGGCGCAGAGGTTGTCGAACGGGTCAAAGAGCGCATTTCCGCGGAGTTGGAACAGCGCATGAACGGTCGGAAAACTCTCACGCAGCAGGACGTTGAGTTTCTCGCCCGGGGCTATCGAATCAAATGGTCGCCGGTCTACAATAACCCGAAGTGCATTGACCGCGTCGTGGACGGCATCGACGCCTTTTATCGAGCGTGGCAGGAGAATCCGAAGCTTGTTGAGAACGACCCGCGACAGTACAATGGAGACTGGTTTGGCGTTGCGCCGCTGTGTGAGGCGATTTATACTATGGACTCGACCGAATTCCAAAAGCGTCTGAACGAACCGCTTGCAGATTCTCGTACGCGTCGTCAGGCGTGGGGCGAGATGATTCACGCGGCGCTGGTTCATCTGTCACAACATCGCCGCTGGTATACGAATCAATCCATGATAATCGACTGGAATCTGCACCGCATGAATAGAGCGTTGATTCTGGTTGATAAATCCAGGGCGTTCCCGGAACGGCAGACGCTGCGGTATCTGTACGAGTCGATGGGAATAGTGCCGTGGCGCGGGTCGGAAACGGAATCGGGTCCAGCGCTGCCGCGGGGGGAATCGTATTATCAAATTACCCGACAGGGGCTGACCCGGGAATTGGGATACGTCGGGATGTACGGCGAGGTTCTGGACTGGGGCTGTTGGATTTACCTTTCAACCTGCAAACGCGACGCGGACGGTCAACTGGTCGTTCGTCCGGACGGGCTGCTGGACGGCGACGAGAAGATTCGTCAGCAGTTGGTCAAAATGACGAACGCCCGGCAGCGGTTCCGGTACCCATCGGTTGACAACGACGGCTATCGCGCTGTGCGGTTGGAACGTTCTGTCGGCTGGCGTGACAACGAGCTGACCGGTCCGGTGATGTATTGCGCTCGAACTGGAAAAGAGGGCGTCGCGCTGATGATTCCGTTTTGCACTCGCGATAAAAATGCCCTGCAATCGACGGCGCAGGCGCTTGCAGACAACCAGATTTTTGACGAGCTGGACAAGCTAAACCGGATTTGGGGTCTGCGTATCAGCTACGCTTTGATGGAAGTTCCAGACTACTGGGAATACGTTCGCGGTGCGTGTACGTCTAGCAAGCCGAATCCCGAATCAACTCCATCCGTCTTTTCCGACGTCGACGACGGGGTTCTGGTTCTGCAAAACGGAGATGAGCGGCTGTACATGTCCCTTTATTGGCGGGCGCGGTTGGGCGTCAACCGGCTGGGCAAGGCGCATTACATCGGGAAGAACTGGCAGCAGTTTGTAACGCTTCGGGAAGACGTCGAATTCGACCCCAGCGGGGAAACGGTTATTCGCCGCAACTGGACGACGGCGGATCATCACAACGGGTACGGACACATTCATTATCCCGGCAAAACGGACTCGATTCACGCCGGCGAAGAATTGCCGGTCGCTCGAATTCCCGATTGGGACAAAGAATTCCGCCTCGGCGAAGAAAACGGCAACGCTGGCCGCGCCGAGTTCTACAAAGTTCGTTTCGGACAGTACTTGATAGCCGTCAACGCGAGCGAAAAAAAGTCGTTTGATCTGGATTTGAGCAAAGAGCAGGGGGCAGCGTTCGCTTGGTTCGATTCCGGCAAACCGGCTTCCGGAAAGATAACGGTCGCGCCCAATTCGACC
Source organism: Thermoguttaceae bacterium (assembly GCA_045651945.1). Taxonomy (GTDB): domain Bacteria; phylum Planctomycetota; class Planctomycetia; order Pirellulales; family Thermoguttaceae; genus RUG11551. The sequence continues at coordinate 3,858 of JAZRTH010000992.1, read as the reverse complement.
GTTGTTTTGATAGGCAGTAGGCAGTAGGCAATAGTAAGAATTTTCTAACGTATTCAGTCTACTCCCATGTCAAAACGACTTTAGTTCCGACGGTCGCGTTGAGCGTTTGCTCAGCGTTCCCGTTGACGACGGCGATTTCCACGCGGTTTGAGGAATCGATAATTGCTATTGTCGCCCCGGCGGGCTTGTCCCCGTACGTTCGACAGACGCCCTGCGTTACGGTTTTCCCGGACAGCGAAATTTGTACTGAATCGTCAAGCATTCGCCCGGCAAGGGTTTTTGCGCAGATGTTGGTAATCAGATTCCCAAACGAGTCAACGTCCTCGACAATTCCGGTTATTGCAGACGTCTCGATAACCGGTTCCGGGATTTCCAGTTCAACGACGGACGTTGTTGGCGCGCCCATGTTTTCCGGCGGCAGCCCGCGAAGCAAGTGCGCCGCTGCGGGAGCCATGACGTCGCGACCATGGAATGTGTTGGAAATCGCCTCGCGCCAGTACCCGCGATTTTGCAGGGAATAAAACTTCATGGGAATGCGGCTCGATTCCGCCTGACGAATAACCCGGGTCAGCAGCCCGTTATTGGGCGCTATACAATAATAGTCCCCGATTTGCGCCAGAATAATGTCGCGGCTTGTCCCAACTCCGGGGTCGACAACGGCAACATGAACCGTTCCCGGCGGGAAAAATCGAGCGACCTTTTCCAGCGTAAGCGCTCCCTGGTAAACGTTTTGCGGTTTGACGCCATGGCAAATATCAAAAATACGGGCCGTCGGGCAGATCGTCAGAATTACGCCCTTCATGGCGGCTACGTACGGGCTGTCCGCGCCGAAATCCGTTGTTAGCGTGATAAATCCGGAAGGATGCATTGATTGTTAATTAGTAATTAGTGATTAGTAATTAGGCGCAAAGCGCTTCCGCTAGAACCGCGTAGCGGTTCAATATTAGTAGCCGTGGGTTTTAACCCACGGAATTAGTAATTAGGCGCAAAGCGCTGATCATGCTTTTAGTAATTATAATAAAAAAGAACAGAAAGATCGTTAAATCTTTCTGTTCTTAAAACTTGGATGTTCTCGGGAACTTAGTCCTTGTTAATTTTGAACGGCTGAACGCGAACAACGCGAGTAACGGCGCCGCTGCGAAGGCAGGCGGTGCAAACCTTGACGGTTTTGTGCGTTCCGTTTTCAGTCGAAATACGAACGGTCTGCAAATTGGGTTTGAACAAACGGCGGGTAATGCCAGTGCATTTCGTACCAACGCCGCCTAAATACTTGGCGCGACCGCGAGTCGTAACGGAATTGCCAACTTGGGCGCGTTTTCCGCAAACGCTGCATACTTGAGACATAATATTTCCTCCTTTATGTTAATTTGTCTGGAGTAATTTTTTGCAAAAATTTTAGTGGCATTATATACGTTTTTTAAAATTCCTCAAGCCCCTAAGCCCGAATAATCGGAGTTTTTTTGAATTCTTTTCGATTTTTTTTCAAAAAATTCGTCCATTTACTTGACGAAATTCGAATTTTATGACAAAATAGATAAAAGAGAACGTTTAGTCATGGGAAAACTTGATTTGGTTGTCAAGTTTATTTTGACTATATTATTATTGTAATCAAATTCAGACTATGAAAACCTTCTTTTGTTATATTTTCGCCATTTTATTGAGTTTGAGCTTTGCTATTGAGGTTCAGGCGCAGCAGAATTTTACAGAGGAATATGAAGAAGACGCTATTGAAGCGAACGACTTTGCAGAGCTGGACGTATCGCGCCCGAAACTTTTTTCCGCTGTTAAATGTCTGGGCAAGATCAAAAACGGTTATGCCGGCAAACGATATTTAATGATAGAATATCCGTGGTCGGTAATCCAAAACGCCACCTTGGAAGTCCGAATTATCGGACCGGAAGCCGAAAAACAGCCTCAGTTTTGCACTCCCGTTTATTTTAAGTCTATATATGGCAAGCTGGAACGAATCGACGAAGACATTTTCAATAAGAAATTGGGAGATCCGCGCTGTAGAAACGATATTGAATACCCGAGAGCTCTTTTCCATGAATATGGTTTGCCGGAGCCGGAAAGTCTTGAATTGGATACAATTAAGCCCGTAGCTGGAGCTAGAGCAGACTATTTTCATATGGTTAGGGAGAATCCGGATACAAAAGAATTGGAAACGACTCTGATCTTCCACGATTTGGAACAGTGGGCTGTAGATAAAGAACGTCTTGCGATTGAACTTCTGGGGAAAGCAATAACTGACGCAGAGGGGAAAAAGATTAAAGAAATCGAGTTTGAGAAACCTTGTACAATAAAGATTTGGCTTCTTCACGACGACTATGTCGTTTGGGAAGAAACGTTCCAGTGGCCGGGAACGGAGAAAGACAAGTCCAAAAAGTCGGCGAGTAAAAAGAAGGCTCCTGTCCAATTCGACGATGAAGACGAAGATCCAAGACAGGCGGCAAAGAAGATGGAAAACGCCAACAAGAACCAAAATAATAACGCCAATAATAACCAACAGTCTGGCGATGCGGAGGACGAGGTTGATTTTGGCGGTTTTGGAGACGATTTCTAAAAAAAATATTTTTTCAAAAATTGTGAAACAATAATTCGAAATTTGAAGTATAATATAATAGAATTCAAATAGAAAACTGGAATGATTTGTTTACAGTCGTTATGGCGTTAGTTCTTGCAACTATACAAGGTACAGTTGCATTTAACAGAAATCAATAAGTCATAACGATGGTAAAAGGGTCTGATTTGTGGGTGTAAAAGGAGTATAAAAAATCAAAAATTGTTCCGAATATGCCGAATAAGTTGTAAAAACGGATTGAAAGAGCATGTTTTTTTAAGAAAAATTCAAAAATATTGCTTTAGTTATTGACAACAACTCAATTTTGTAGTTATATTATAAGTTAGTCATATAGAGAGCTAAACATTAGTTTGGAGCTCGAATGCCACAATAGCAAAATTACATAACAAAGGAGTACGCCTCCCATGAATTTGGTTGGAAAAATCTTTACGGTGCTTATATTCGTTATGAGCGTTGTTTTAATGTCGCTGGTTATGACGTTGTACGCAACACATACCAATTGGCGTTTGCTGGTTGAGAATCCGGAATCCAATGCGACTCCGGAACATCCCGCCGGATACAAATACCGCCTTCAAAATGCTGAAAAGCAAAAAGAAGACCTCAATAGTCTTCTGAACGAATATCAGCGCAATTTGGAACGCGAAACGATTGAAAAAGAACAGGTTCGCGCCAAGCTGGAAACAGAAAAAGAGGAATTGACTCGCAACCTGTCTGCTCGTGAGCAGGATTTGGCGGCCAAGACGCAGTCTGAACGCGACGCGGTTGCTCAGCTCAAGGCGGTTACGGCATCCCTTAACGCGTTGAAAGACGAAAACGAAAAGCTTCGCAACGATGTTAATACGATTCAGCAGGATCGCGACACGCAGTTTGATCAGATGGTTAAACGTACGGAAGAGCTTCATGCGAAAGTCAACGAGCTGGATCAGCTCAATCGCCGCAACAAGGACCTGATTTCTGAAAGCGCAAACGCGATGCAGCTGCTCCGTATGTTGGGCTATACCAATAACCCGGCGTACTATCTGGAAACAGCCAACCCGCCGGCAACGCTTAACGCTATCGTATTGAGCGCCTCGCCAGATTTGGTTGTTATCTCTTGCGGAGCTGACGACGGATTGAGAGTTGGTCATACGCTTGAAGTAACTCGCGGCAACACGTACGTTGGCAGCATTGAAGTTCGAGAAGTAACGCCCGATCGCGCTATTTGTAAAATCAATAAAGAAAAACAACAGAATTCATTCCAGGTAAAAGACCGTGTCATCCCTAAACTCAAATAACGA
>JAZRTH010000991.1:0-2162 GCA_045651945.1 Thermoguttaceae bacterium | reverse complement strand
AAGTCAGCGTCTGCAAGGCGAATCACCACGGGTACATCGACGCCATGCGTCCGGCGTTCGTCAAAGAAGTTCAGGCAAAAGTTTACATTAACAACGTCTGGGATCGCGCTCATGTCAACAAGAAAACCGTCCCGATTATGCTTTCGCGAGAGCTGTACGACGGCGACCGGCTCATCTGCCCGACGATTTACCAGTCCCGCGACGAGGCTGAGATCAACGCTCAGCCATGGGCGAAAGAAATCGTCAAGATCGGCGGACACGTAGTTGTCAAAGTCTTCGACGGCGGCGCGAAGTTCAAGGTCTACTACCTCACCGCCAACGACGAGTCCATGACGGTTAAAGCGGTTTATGGACCGTGGGAATCGTAGAAAGAGATAAGTGGTAAGTGGTTAGTGGTTAGTAGTAAGTAGTAAGTGGTTAGTGGTTAGTGGTAAGTGGTAAGTGAGAGAAACGCTTGCGTCCTTACCACTTACCACTCAAAACTTACCACTGTTTTACGCTTGCGTCCTTACCCCTTACCACTCAAAACTTACCACTGTTTTTTAGTTGTTTTCCAGCGCTTCTGTAATCAGGTCAGCGGCTTTGACGCCGGACTTGATCATGCCGCCGAAAATCGGACCCATGCGATATCCGCCCATGACGTTGTTGGCGCTCATGCCGGAGGCGAACAGACCGGGGAAATACTCGCGGGTGTTTTCAACCGTAGAAACTTCTCCAGATTCCGCCCACATGGGCTTCTCTCCCAAAATGCCGCCAGTCGGGGTGTCGAGTTTAACCTGGGCTTTGCGAATCGCCAAATTGACGACTTCGCATGGGTGTCCTGTACCGTCGAGGACGCATTTGGCGATAACCATCAACGGATCGACAAACAACCCCAGCTTGTTAACCGGTCCCCAGTTGAGAACCAGCCCGCTGACGCGGCCGTCTTTGAACACGACGTCTTCCACCGCCATGGAATTAAAAATGACGGCTCCCGCCTTGATAGCGGAAAAGGTCAGCCCGCTTGCCAATTCGACGGAATCGACGGTATGATACCCCGGCGCATTTTCCACCGGTTTGTGACCAATGCCGATTTCGTCCAGAATGTCCAGCACGTCGTCCTGAACGACAACGTTGTTGAACAGCATTCCACCGCCCCAAACGCCGCCCCCTGGCGCCAAGTTGCGTTCGAAAACAGCAACTTTCTTTCCACGCTGGGCAAGAATTCGAGCCGCCGTCAACGCAGACGGACCGCCGCCAACCAACGCGGCGTCGACTTCCAGATGGGACAACAGCTTGGCGCTGTAGGACTCAATGATTGCTCGAGAAATGATGTTTTCTGAAAGAGCCATAATAAAACTTCCTTTCATTAAAAATGAAGGAAATTGCGGAGCAGAAACCGATTCAGCGCGCTCGAACTGAGCGCGGCTGGAACGGTCTGTAAAAGCCAGATCAAACTTGAAACGGCAAGTTAGACAAAGCTCTCGTAATTTCCTACGCCGGCATTACCCGGATCAGGTTCAATGGGTACATCTCAGCCTCCCAACGCGGGAAGCGCCCCAATACAAAAATGCTTAAATATGTTGTTAATGACTGCTAAACGCAGGTCAGGTTAAAAGCTCGTTTCGCCAAGAGCTTGACGGTCCATGGACAGATTGAGGAAATCCCAAACGCCCAAATCGGTAATTTTACTCGGCTTTGTTGTTGTAACGCCGCCTGTATATTTGTTAATGTTGTTGGAAATGGCGTGAACGCTTCCATCGCAGAATGCGGTGTTGACAATGCCGGAATGGGCTGAACGAGTACCCATCTGAACAACGTCGTTGCCTGAATCGCACGGCATTTTCATTTCTCCAAGCTTGACAGCGGGAATTTTGGTTTTAACTTTTGCACAGGCTGAAAACATATCGCCGCCTTCGTAGGTAATGTTTGATCCCGAACCGGATTTTTTAACCGCGTTAGGTCCGTTGACATTGCTTCCCCAACCGTGATGAACAACAACAGACGCCGGTCCGATAGCCCACGTGCCGCGAACGTCGTCTTCGTTAACGCCGGCGCGGAGTTCTGCAATCAAAATCGTGTTGCTGGCGCCGTCAGCGATTTCAGCGTTGGTGCAGGAACGCATCGGTCCCATAACGCCTTTGTAGAAACGATCCTGCCAATATTTGTTATCGTACATTTCG
>JAZRTH010000990.1:0-4997 GCA_045651945.1 Thermoguttaceae bacterium | reverse complement strand
TTGTCGATGGCAAAGACTGTACGGACGTTCCCGGCAGCAATGCTCTGATTTCCAACTGCTCGATTAAAAAAGACGCTCTGTGCCAAGGGAACCACGGCTGTATTCATTTTGGAAAAGACGGCGGCGTGGATCACGATGGATCTGTCGTTCTGAAAAACAACGCGATAGAAACGCCGTTTTCAACTCCCGTTATAGAACTCACCGACGGCAAAGGCGTCGCTTTGTATGACAACGTCTTTTCCGATGCCGGAACGGGGACTCGTACCACCCTGTTAAAGACCCACGGAAATCAAATTGTTAAACAGACCGGAAATAAGATACCACAACGGTGGAAAATAGAGTAAGAGTGAAGAGCTGCTAGCTATTAGCTCCTAGCTGTTAGCTTGGTATTGGAGACGCTCAGGTTTAATTGTTATCATTGATTTTTAAAACTATCAGCTAGTAGCTAGAGGCTAGTAGCTATGATTCCCCATTCCCTAAGATATCATGTTACAATTTCAAATCTTCCCCATACTGACGGTTTTATTATTGACCCTTCCCGCATACGGACAGGTGGAACTGTCTAACGGCGATTTCTCCAAAACGACTTCAGCTCAGCTTGCCTCTGACTGGGGCGTGAACGGCGATACGACGTCCGTTCAAACGGTAAATATCGACGGGAAAGACGTCCCGGTTTTGCGTCTGACGGTTAAACAGCCGCGGTCGAACGTGATGGTTTATCGCCGCATGTATCTGCCGAAGAATCCGCCCAAAGCGCTTAAAGTTCAGCTCAAGGTTCGATACGAGAACGTTCAGTCCGGGGCGCAGAACTGGAACGACGGGCGGTTGATTATGAACTTCAAATCGTCAGACGGCAAAACGCTTTCGCCGACGCCGCACGTACCGACATTCAAAGGGACGTCTGACGGTTGGAAGAACGTGGAGTACGTTGTCGCCGTTCCGGAAGAAGCGCAATTTGTCGAGCTGATGCCATACTTCCTTCAGGCGCAGTCCGGGACAATGGAATTCGCTGCGATTCAGGTCAGCGCGACCGATCAGGCGCCGCCGGAGAAGAAAGAGCGTCCCCGCGTTCAAGCGAAGCCGTCCACCGTTCAGACGCCGCGGGACGTAACAGGACTGTCAGAGCCGATTCGCGTTGCGGAGAACAGGATTGTCAATAGACAGGGCAAAGAGGTATGGCTGCAAGGCGTCTGCATAGACTCTTTGGAATGGAGCGCGGGCGGCGAGCATATTGAGCAAAGCGTTGCGGTCGCTCTGGACGACTGGAAGGCAAACGTCGTTCGGCTTCCGGTCAACGAGGAGTTCTGGTTCGGTCAGAACAAATGGCAAAACGACGGAGGGGAAAAGTACCGTCAGCTGGTTGACCGCGTCGTCGCGATGTGCGCTGAACGAAAGGCGTACCTGGTTCTCGACCTGCACCGGTTCGGGACGCCGAAAGAAGAACATCGAAAATTCTGGTCGGACGCCGCCGTTCGATACAAGAATCATCCAACCGTTATTTTTGAACTGTTTAACGAGCCGCACGGCATCGATTGGGAAACGTGGCGTTCGTCCATGCAGTCGCTTCTTGACGCTGTTCGTCAAACCGGGGCGAACAACCCTGTTATTGTCGGCGGTTTGGACTGGAGCTACGATTTGTCCGCCGTCGCCAGCGGGGAATTCGTTTTGAAAGATACCAAAACCGGTCGAGGGATTATTTATTCGACACATATTTATCCATGGAAGACGGGATGGCAGAAAGCGTTTATCGACGCGGCGAAGAAACATCCGATCTTTATCGGCGAGGTCGGAAATCTGCGTTCGTGGGACGATTTCAGCTTCATTCCCAAAAGCGCTCAGAATGAAGTCGTTGGAGTGGACAGCCCATGGCCGGCGGACATGCTGGGCGTGATTCAGCGCTATCGGCTTAACTGGACTGCGTTCAGCTTTCACCCGAAATGCGGACCGAACGTCATAAAAGACTGGGACTATACGCCCACGGAATTCTGGGGCGTACAGGTTAAACAGGCGTTGGCGGGGCAGCAGTTCAAGACAAAGAGATTGCGATGAGGAGTAAGTAGCTGCTAGCTTTTAGCTTGACGTTTTGTAGCTCTTAGCGATAACTTTAACGCTTGAAGCTAAATCATTAAGCTAGCGGCTAGAAGCTAGTAGCTAGCAGCTCTCTACTGCTCTTTACTCGTCTTTATTCGATAGCGTAACCTGAACGGATTTGGTCAGGTATTTCTTCGCGACGGCTTTGACCTGGTCAAGCGTAACAGCGTTGATGCGGTCGGCGGAACCCTTTTGGTATTCCGGACCAAAGCCGAGAATCGTATCGACAGCCGCCTGTGACGCCTGCTCGCTGGCAGTCGTGTTTTCCTGAGCTTCCATGGCGATAATCATCTCTTTGGCTTTCTCGAATTCTTCCTCGGTAATCGTTCCCGCCTTTGCCTTTTCAATATTCTTGCGAATTCGTGCGACAACCTCGTCGACGGCGTCCGGACGAGTTTGGGCGATAACGGTGAAGTATCCAGAGCTGATTCCAGCCATGCGGATTCCGTGAACGCTGTAGACCAGTCCTGCGCCGCGCAGTTCCGGGAACGTCCAGCCGCCGGGGTATCCGCAGCCGGTAACAATCCCGTTGAGAACGTACATTGCGTTGTAGTCTTCAACGTCGAGCATGGACGGACATTCGTACCCGATAAGAATCATAGCAGTCGTCTTTTCCGTCTTGACGTGTTTGACAACCGATTCTTCAATCGTGTTGGGCAGATCGTAGTTAACGACGGGACGAACGGTTTGCTTGAGGTTTCCAAAGAGCTTTTTCGCCTGAGCGACGGCGTCTTCGGTAGAAATGTCTCCGAAAATCGCGACGACCATGCCGTCCGGCTGAACGTACGTCTGATGGTACTTCTTGAGGTCGTCCAGCGTCAGGTTGGAAACGGACTCAATTGTTCCGCCGACAATGTGACTAAACGAGCTGGTCTTGGGCAGAGCGTCAAAGAACGCGTCTCGGGCTTCGGATCGCGGGTCGGCTTTCTTTCGTTGAAGAAGACCGAGCGTCTGAATCTTCAGCTTGGCGAATTCGTCTTCCGGGAACGTCGGACGGAGGAAGCATTCCGCCAGAATTTCCGATGCCTTGGGGAAGTCCTCTTTGAGGGTGAGGATGCTGCCGGAGGTGGTGTTGCGAGCAGACGTGCAGCCGATTGTTCCGCCGATAAGGTCGAAGTACTCGGCAATTTGAGCGGCTGTCATGCCTTGGCAGCCCTTTTCAAACATGGAGGCGGACAGCAGACTCACGCCGGCTTTTTCGGGCGTTTCGACAACCGCTCCGCCTTTAACGTAGACCTGCATCGAAACCAGCGGCAGGTTGGGAATCTGCTTTGTCAAAACTGTGACGCCGTTATCCAGCGTCAGCTGTTTAATGGGGGAATTGACAGCGTCAGCCGCGCTTTGCGTCGCTTGCTGAGATTTGCCCAGCGGGGTGATAACGACTTTATTGAATCGTTCCGGAACGAGGTATTTTCTGGCAACGCGCTGAACGTCCTGCGCTGTCACCTTTTTAATCTGTTCAACGTAGGTGTTGTCGAACAGCGGGTCGCCGGTGGCAATGTAGGACTGCGCCAGGTTGTCCGCCTGCGCCTGAATTGTCTGAAGACCGAAAATCTGCTCGGCGACTTTCTGCTTTTTGGCTTTCTCGAGCAGTTCTTCCGGAATGAGAATGTCGCGCATCTTGTAGATGTCAGCAACAACCTGATCAACAACGGCGGGATAGTTTTCTTCCGTCAGAGACATCTGAACGGCAAACATGCCCGGCGCGTAGTTGGGGGTTGAGCTGGACGCGCCAATCGACAGAGCCAAGGGGTTGTCCATGCAGTATTTTTTGACCAGCAGAGAGCTGGCGCCTTCAGCCAGGACGTAGTCGAGAATATCCAGCGGGTACATGTCGGGAGAATCAATGGTAACCGTCGGCCAGAAGACGGCTACGTCAAACGTCGCGCCGTCCATCTCTCTAACCGCCATTCGAGGCGAAACCTGTTCGGGTTCTCGCGGAACGACAATGTCGTTCATCTTGCCGCGGGGCGTTCCCTCGTAATTCTTGCGAACTCGTTCGAGAATCTCGTCTGTTTTGACGTCGCCAACAACGACAAAAATCTGGTTGTTGGGAATGTAACGCTGTTTATAGAAGGAAATAATGTCGTCGTTGGAAGCGCGCTGCAAGACGTCTAAATATCCAATAACGGGCAGACGGGCAGGGTGCTTCAGATAGCGGGTTTCCGACATCAGCTTCCACATAACCCGGGCGCGGCTGGCTTCGCCGTCTCGAAGTTCCTGTTGAACGACCTTCAGTTCCCGGTTGAATTCTTTGGGAACAAAAGCGATGTGCTGCATTTCGTCTGCGATGATGTCGACCGCCTTGTTGACGTCTTTGGACGGGCAGTCGATAAAGTATGCTGTTACGTTGATGGACGTAAAGGCGTTGGTAACGCCGCCCATGCGGTCAACCATGTCTTCCGTTTCAGCCTCGGATCGAGTTGCCGTAGACCCGCCGGAAACGACGTGTTCCAGGACGTGGCTCAAGCCGGCGCCCAGATGTCCGGTTTCGTTCATGCTGCCGGTGTTTTTGACAAAACAGCGAACCGTAGCATTGGGCGCAGTGTGGTTTTCCTGAATGAGAATCGTCAAGCCGTTGGACAGTTTCGCCATCGTCAAACCGGGTTGGAGCGTTTCGCGGCTGAGAACTGTCAGAGGTTCTGTGGTTGGCGCAGAAGAAGATGCAGTTGAATTCATAGCAGAAGGATTCGTGGAAAGTGGTGAAGTTTGAGCAAACGCGTCGCTGGACGCAAACGCCATCAACGAGCCGATCGCCAGCAGGGCAATCCGGGACGTCCAGGCATTGGAAAGGAATTGAATGGACATGTTTTTCTCTTAAAGGGTTAAATTGAAACAATATAATACTTTGAACTTCATGTAATTATACACGAAATCAATATATAATGATACGTCAAAAGTTCCCT
>JAZRTH010000989.1:0-6480 GCA_045651945.1 Thermoguttaceae bacterium | reverse complement strand
CGTCAAATAGACGCGTCCTTCCGCCGCCATAGCGCCCTTAAGCATCATGGCGATGTCGTCAATTTTAGCCTTCTTCCACTCGTCTTTGTAGGCGTCGTGGTTGGCGATAAACCGGGTAGTGCTTTGCAGAATCGTGTCAATAATGCGGAGATTATTGGCTCGCAAAGAGTTGCCTGTTTCGGTGATTTCGACAATGGCGTCCACCAGAGTCGGCGCTTTGACTTCTGTTGCTCCCCAGGAAAATTCCACCTGAGCGTTAACGCCGTTTTCTTCCAGATAACGCTTTGTCAGCCCAACAGCTTCTGTAGCAATGCGTTTGCCTTCGAGGTCTTTAACGCTTTGATACGGGGAATCTTCCGGAACGCACAGAACCCAGCGAACCGGGCGGCGGCTGACTTTGGAGAATTGCAATTCCGCAACTTCCTTAACGTCGGCATGCGTTTCGCAAATCCAGTCGAAACCGGTCAAGCCAGCGTCAAGAATACCTGTGCCTACGTATCGAGCCATCTCTTGCGCTCGAATAAGCAAACATTCAATTTCAGGGTCGTCAATATCGGGAAAATAACTGCGAGACTGGAACGTAATCTTCCAGCCAGCTTTACGAAACAGTTCCGCTGTAGCCTCTTGAAGACTGCCGGCGGGAATTCCAAGTCTGAGTTTGTTGGTCATGGTGTTTAAATATGGAATGAAAGGCGGTAATGGAGTGAGCGAAGCGAACGGAATTACGCATCCGCCGAAAGGCGGAACTCTACTCGCAACTCGCTACTCGCAACTCGCTACTTTTTATATACTTCTTTCGGGTCGAAAACGCGCTCTCCGACGATTTCTACGCCGTCCGGCGTAACCTTTCGGAAGAAACAGCTTTGATAACCTTCATGGCAAGCGGCTTTGCCGACCTGGTCAACTTTGAGCAGAATCGTGTCCTCGTCGCAGTCGATATAAATTTCTTTAACCCACTGAACGTTTCCGCTTTCTTCGCCTTTGCGCCACAGCTTTTGCCGGGATCGGCTAAAATAAACGGCGCGCCCGGTTTTGAGCGTTTCGTTATAGCTTTCTTCGTTCATATAAGCCAACATGAGCACGACGCCGGATTCGTAATCCTGAGCAATTACCGGAATCAAGCCGTCTCCTTTGGCGAAATTCGGTTTGACGTCATTTTCAGACATGATTATTCCTTTCCATTAAGTTTTGGGAACCGAGAGCCATTAGCAACTAGCCTTGAGCTAAAAGCCGATTCTTATTATATATCGAGTTCCAAATAAATCAAGGGGACGCCAAATCCTGCTGTAAAGCCAGAGCCTGTTTATACGGTTCCTCGTCAGTTACTGAGCTTTGACGCTCCAGTTTCTCGAACAATTCGCCCAGATGGAGTTCCTGACGAATTATTGTCTGAAGCCATTGCGCGCGCTCCAGACAGAATTTTACCTGAATTCGGCTGTACATATCTCCCAGAGACATAACGTCAACTGCGTTGGAAGCGGCAACAGCGGCGGTCGCCGTTCCCATTGTAACTGTTGGATTAAAACAAAAGCAGGCGCCTAAAGCAACAGTCGCAACCGGTCGGGCAATCGTAAATGATTCGTCAAGCAATCGATATGAGAAAAACAACCAGGGATGATCTTTGCTCCATTGCTCCATCTCTGATTTGACGTATTTACGAAATTCCTCTGACAGAATCGGCGCGGACTTGTGTTCCGATTCTATTCGCTGAAGGATAACTTCAATCGGCGTTGACGCCAAAATCTCCTTTAGTTCGTTTCCCAGGGTTGTGTCTGTTGACGCCTGAGCGTTAAGCGACTTATAGATATTTTCTACCGCTTCAAACAAACTAACCCGCTCCTGTTCGAGAAACTTCTCTTCAACCGTTTTTTCTTCTTTGACGTTGTCTTTCTTAAAAAAAGAAACAGCTTTATTTAATAAAGCCCCAATCTTTTCAGTTGACCTGGCAATCGCTTTAGCGACAGGGCTTCGATTGGCGCTCCGCCAATGCTGAAGTTCTTTATAAACCATTTCAATCGGCAGCTGCAGCGGCGTGATTACCCCAGGGTTAAGAGCTTTCAAAGCGTCCCGGCGAAGGGCAAACTTCCGGCTTTGCGAACTAATATCCGACAGCCATTTTCCCAATCCGGTATTGGAATCCATCGCATCCGTAAGCGACTTGACAAGCGAGCGAGACTTGAGCTCTTCAAAGTGCAAACTCGCCAATTCCTCTGTCAGAGATTTGGGATTGTTCGGGTCAATCAGATTATCGTTGACAGAACCGTCTTCATTGAGAGGTACAAAATAAAATGGCAATCCCAGCGATTCCGACGCTTTTTTGTCATGTGGGGCATAATAAGCGTATATGGGAGGCTGCTGAATATTTTTAACCATCTCGCCCAATATAGCCGACAAATCCGATACGTTGTCAAAATCAAACTGATTGAGCAGAAGAATAAACGCTTTCCCACTCTTGGCTGCCTGTTTGAAAAAGTCCACGCAAACCTTGTCGTTGTACTTCTGCGTCGTTAAAACCGCAATCAAGACGTCTGCAATTTGTCGAATTTTTTCGGCTCGGCGCCAGTTTGCCTGATTGGTTGAATCGACGTCTGGCGTATCCAAAAGAATCAGCTGCGGCGGAACGCGGTCGCCTCGGCGCCAGTAAAAAACGTCCTTCTCGTGGTCTTCCAAAGGCGCCTTTTGATCCGACCACGGCTGGACGTCAAAACCGTCGAAAAGTTTTTGCAGCTTTGCCTCGTCTGCCCACGCGTTAGGAACCAGACACACTGGATATTTCGTTCCCGACGCCCGGGGCGTTATTCCAGATGCGTTGGTCTGCGCCAAATGGTTGAAAATCGTAGACTTCCCAATATTTGTTCCGCCTGCAATAGCAACTATCAACGGCGTATCCTCACGAGACTGAACTCGCAGTTTGGAAAGGAGAGAGTCTCGCCACGCTTCGTTAAAAGACGGTTCCGCCTGCACCAGTTGAGCATATTCGTCCAACTGGGGAATAAGCAAACAGAGTTGTTCTATTTTTTCATGCAGCTGTTTTAATGCGATCATAATAAATAATTATAGCGCTATTAATTAAAAAAACAAGGCAGTAACGGAGAGAATTCGTAATGAGATATAAGAATAACGATGGATTCGTTATTTTGCCTCGTTTTCAGAAATTTCATCGATAAACCCTTCTTCAACGCCTACTTTCAGAAATTGTCGAACGGATTCAAACTTGTTGATTTCTCGAGCGTGAATTGTATCAACTAGCTCGTTTAGAGACAACGGGCGTTCCGATAGGGCATTGAGAACTTTAATGCCCAATTCGTTAATTAGATGCATGCTTCCAGAGGCTTCATGATAAATAACCGTCTCGTCGCCGTCCTTAAACTGCAACGAGACGGAAATTGGCGCTGATTTCCAGACGGTTGTCATGGTTGTTGACAATCTCAAGTTCCTGTATAGGTTTTACCCTGTACCGTAAATTCTAAGGTAATTTCATTCGTTGAAGCGTCGGAACATTTATAGGTGTAAACAGTCGTGGTTGTACTACCTTCTTCACCTGTTGTAACAGATTCTTCATATGAAATTGTCGCAACAACTTTCAATTTAACGGTAAAAGCGGACTCCGCAGACCCCGGAACGAGATAATAATCCGTTGTATCGGTATCAGAACCGTGTTGATACCCAGTCGTTTGCGTCCAGGAATCTTTAATGGTAACGGAAACGTCTGTTACAGATGCTGATGTAACTTTATCGCTAGTCAATTCGCCGCCGCCGTCTGAAAGCGTAAATGTGAAATAGTCTAATACTTTAGCAGTGTCAAAACCTGCAAAGTATTGTTGAATGGTTTGTCCAGTTTCAGCAAGAAGGAAGTCTGTATAATAGACGCCGCTTTTATGCAAGAAAGCGTTAAAGGTTATATCAGTGGGATTAGCTTTAGGGGTAACATCTACGTTTTTTGTTCCGCCTCCAGTTTCAGTAAGCGTAATACCGCCAATACCGGTGGAATTAGTTTGATTTGTTGTACTAATAGGAGCTGTAATCAGCTTGTTTTCATTTTTGTTTATAACAAAACCGTTGTTGTTTGACCAAACGAGATTATCGTGGACAATTTGATTGTCGCCATCAAATCGTCCGCGGACGCCAACGCCGGTTCCACCGTAAACCAGTCCGGAAGCGGCGGAAGCCTGCCCCATAATGCCTTGTCCCGGCGCAACCCCTGCCATTGTTAATACCACGGGTATGCCTGCAACGCCTGCTCGCAGCAGGCGCCGACGGGAAATAACTATCGGCTTGTTAGTCTGACGCTGTTCGTTGGAAGTCGATTCAACTTTATTTGATTCAACATTTTTAACGACGTCTTTGGAGTTATTATTCATGGTATTTTGCGCCTAAAGGCAAAGGGAAAATTATTGTTTTTGAGGTTACAAAATCTCTTTCAAGGAACTACTTTAACTCAAGTAGCTTATCGTATTATAATCTAAAAATCGACATTTGCAAGGAATTTTTTGCCCATTTTTAAAATTTTTTCAAAAAATCCTGAACGCCAGCCCCAAAAAATCCATTATTTTTCCTAATTTAAAGGGGAAAAATCAATTTGAGATTGCTCGAAGGCGGTTCGCGACAGTATAAAAATAGGGAAATCTTCTCTCAATGTCTTGCGATAATCAACAAATGACGTATAATATATTTACCTAAAAAAGACGTCTTTTGTTCGTTTTAATTATAGAATCCGTTGCAATATGCGTTGCAGATTCCCAGACGTCCCGGTTTAACCCAAACGCTACAATGCCGTCCAGTCCCAGTTCCGATATGCCGTATTATGACGAAATTCGCATGTATGCGATTCGTTTAACTGGCGACAGCGCCTGGGCGGACGACCTGGTTCAGGAAACGTATCTGCGATTTCTTCAAGTCAAAGTTGAAATTCAGCCCAGCGCTCAAAGAGCATGGCTTTACAGAACGGCTCGAAATCTGTTTATTGACCAGTTCAGACGTCAAAAACGCACCAGAAAAGTCAAAAACGTTATCAAGTCCGATATTCTTCCCGGTCTGTCGCAGCAACCCAGTTCTCAGCCGCACCACGCTTTGGAACAGGAAGAGTCTTACGGAGAAGTTTTCGACGCCGTCGATCTGCTGCCCGACAGACAGCGAGAGGTCATTCTCCTTAAATTCCAGCAAGGGCTTTCCTACGACGAGATTTCCCAGATTACCGGAGACACAAAAACAACTATCGGCTGGCTGCTGCATGAAGCCATTACAAAACTAAGGAAAAAACTAAATAATGGGGAGGAATAGAGGCAGTAGGCAATAGGCAGTAGACAGTAGTGAAGCGCCTTCTCGCAACTCGCAACTCGCAACTCGCAACTCGCAACTTACTCCTCACTCCTAACTCCTCAATCCTAACTATAAAAGGCTCAAGCCATGATTAAACAAAACGATCCACGAATTTCCGCTTATCTGCTTGGAGAGCTTGACCCTGCTGAGGTTGAGGTCTTCGAGCAGGCGCTTCGTTCCAGCCCGATGTTGGCAAAGAATGTGGAGCAGGTTCGTCAAACTATCGAATTGCTCAAGCTGGCTTTTCCGGAAAAGAATCTGAACGATTTGCAGGGTAACGCCAGCTCGGCGACAAGCAATAGCCCGGAGGCTGCTGCGACCAAAAAAACGCCGTCAACTATTCTTGGGTTTGATAAACGCTGGATAGTCTTTATCCTGGAAGCCGTCGCCGTGTTGGCAGTCGGATTTGGTCTGTATTTTGTGCTGCAGCCAGGCGTGGAATCGCCACAGCCCTCTAACCTGTCCACTAAAACAAACGACTCTGAAATTGAAGTCGATCCTCAAATTTCATTTGCTCCCTACGACCCGTCTCAACAGAATCAGAACTCAATCAGTAACACGTGGGAAGAATACGGGCTTTCTTCTCAGCAGATTGAAGAATTGAGTCAAACGTCCGATTCCTCTGCCGTTCCGGAAATGAACGCCACGGTTCTTCTTCCTTCAGAAACGGTTGGTCGAACTGAACGTTCTGAAGCAAACCCGGAATTGTACAATCCGGACGGCTGGATCGCAAAAGCCTACGGGGCGGCGGCTGTCAAAACGGATTTCTCGAATAAACTGATTGTTGAAAATCCGGTTGAATATACAAACGTCAAGCCGACGTCCGGTTTTGGGCTTTCTTCTCAAGACGCTTCCTGGCAGGCGTTTCACAGAGCAATAACGGAATCCAATTCCCTGCCGTCTCCCCAGTCCGTTCGAGTTGATCAATATGTCAATCATTTTCGTTATTCGCTTCCTCAAGGCGGAGCAGACGACGGCGCAATTTCCGTTTCCGTTCAACTTGGACGCCATCCGTGGGCGCCGGGCATGGTTCTGGCTAAAATCGGGGTCCGCGCTCAGACAGGCGAGGCGGGAAAAATCGTTGCGCGAAACGCGTTGGCTGAAGTCAGCTTTAATCCGAAACTGAATAAGGCGTATCGATTAATCGGATACGAGAAACTG
>JAZRTH010000988.1:0-7874 GCA_045651945.1 Thermoguttaceae bacterium | reverse complement strand
TACTGCTTATTAATCGCCGGGGCGGGAATTTCTTCAATCAGGCGTTTGATGATGTCGTCCGTCGTCATGCCTTCCGCCTGCGCCTGGAAGTTGGCGCTGATGCGGTGCCGCAGAGCGGGAACGGCGATTTTGCGAATATCGTCGATGGCGACCGAGAAGCGTCCTTCCATGGCGGCGATCGCTTTTCCGCCCTGAATGAGAAACTGCCCGGCGCGAGGGCCGGCTCCCCAGTCGACCAGTTCCTGAACGAACTTGGGCGCGTCTGACGATTTTGGGCGCGTCGCTCTGACCAGAGCCGCGGCATATTTGACAATGTACTGGCTGACGGCAACCGAGTTGACCAGCTTCTGGAAAATGAGAATTGTCTTTCCGTTGAGAATGTGTCCGATCTCGACTTTTTCGCTTCGCGTCGTGGCGGCGAGAATGCGCTCTTCCTCTTCCAGAGTCGGATAATTGATTTTGATATTGAACATGAACCGGTCAAGCTGGGCTTCCGGCAGCGGGTACGTTCCTTCCTGTTCGATGGGGTTTTGAGTCGCAATCGTAAAGAACGGAGCGGGCAGCTCGTACGTCGTCTGACCGACTGTTACTTCCCGTTCCTGCATTGCCTGAAGCAGAGCCGCCTGGGTTTTGGGCGGGGTTCGGTTGATTTCGTCTGCCAACAGAATGTTGGTAAAAACGGGGCCTTCGACAAAACGGAAATTGCGGCGCCCGTTTTCGTCTTCGTCGAGAACGTTTGTCCCGGTAATGTCCGTTGGCATGAGGTCTGGCGTGAACTGGATACGCTTGAATTTGACGTCCAGAATCTTCGCCAGAGTCGAAACCATGAGCGTTTTTGCCAGTCCCGGCACGCCTTCGAGAAGACAATGCCCGCGAGTAAAAATTGCCGCAAAAAGCTGCTCAATGACTTCGTTTTGACCAATAATGACTTTTTGCAATTCGTCCTGCATGCGTTTCCGCTGAACGGCGAAATCCTGCAACAGTTCGACTAACGTTTTCGGTTTTCCAGTTGACATGATTGGGATAATTTGGGGTGAGGAATCAGGATTTGGCGCTGTTTTCCTTGGCGCTGTCTTTCATAACGCTTTGGATTTCCTGTTTGCTGCTGAAGTAATACACAACGCCGAACGTCGAGACCAACAGCACGATAATTCTATACGTCAGAGCGACTACCAGCCCGGAACCGACGAGCATCTTTGCACCCGACGCCAGGGGAATGGCGGAATAGAAAATGTCCAGGACGACTTCAAACGGTCCGACGCTCAGCGGAATCGCTCCGGTTGACATTCCCAGCGGCGTTATGACCAAATGCGTTTCCAACGGGAGGGAATTCGCGCCGAACAGCGACGCGGAAATCAGGAAAATGCATGCGGCGAAAAAGAAATGAACGACCAAGCCCATGACTGTTACAACGACGAGCGTTTTGATGTGTTTTTGAAACAGGCGAATAGACTCGACTGTTCGTTTCAGTCCCGCGCCAACGTAGGGAATTCGCCCCAATGCTTCGATGGATTTGCCGTTTGAGTAGTCTGGTCCAAGAATAATTCCAATCAGAACCGTCCATGCAACGGCGATAATGTATGTTGCGTAACAGATTTTCTGAATGATGGCGTTGTCTATCTTGTCGATTCCTGAAAAGAAAATCGCCACCGCCGCCAGCAGAAACAGAGCGTACAATCCAAACAGACGGTCTGTAAAGACGGTAGCCAGAGCGTCAGGAATGCGCGATTGCGGTTTCTCAATGCCGGTTTTCATTTTGTCAATCGTTTCCTGCTCTTTGGCAAGAATCCACGCCTTGAGCAGGTCGCCGCCGACGATTCCGCCAACTGGCGCCAGGTTGACAAGGTATCCGATAAACCCGATGCGAATCGAGTCCAGCCAATGAACTTGAAAGCCAACTGCCCGGTTGAGCAGGTGCCATCGAACAAACGTAATAACCGACGCCGCCAGACAGCACAGGAAAGCCAAAAGCAAAAACGTCCAGTTCTTTTCTGTTTCCATCAGAACGTTAAACACGTTCTTTCCGTTGGCGTCTGTCGTGTTAATTGCCATGTAAAACAGGAACGCCAAAATGCCGACTGACGCTAAAATCTTAACGGCGTTGATTAAAATATTTTTCATAAAAACGATTTAGTATAAATGTATTATTATGCTGGAACGCGCCGACGCAGACCCGCTTGTATTATATATGTTTTATAGAGGATATTATTACTCATTTTTAAAAAGAATGCAATAGGAATATTTGGACGAGAGGGCAACGAGGCGTTCTTTTTTGCGAAGAATAAAAATACGCAATTGAGACGTCAAGAAACGATTATCGTCCGCAAAGAGAGGAAAAGCGGTTGAACAAACCGTCAAACGCTTTTCAACTCAATACGGACGAAAAAGGTTGATAGCAATATCTCTATCGACCTTTTAACGATTATTTTTCTAATTTGTCAAGATCGCCCTTGGCTGATTTAGCTTTGACGTTACTCAAAATTCTCTCTAAAACATTTGCAGCGCTTTTGACTTTCGGATCGGAGGCATTGGATAACGCTTTGCAATATTTTTCCAAGCGACCTTCAGGAGCTGTATAATTGGGAATCGCCATGCCTGCCTGGATAACTGTTAACATATTTTGAGCCAGTATGAGGTTGATATCTTTCCCGACCTTTTCGACTTTTTTATCGATTTTTGCGGCGACCTTGGCAAATTCTTTAACATCGCCCCTACTGATATAAAGATTGATTTTAAACTGGAAGACAATATCTTCGGCTTCATCTGCGGCTTTCTCTTTATCCATTTTATGAAGCTGATCTACGAATGCTTCCATTTTGCCGATAAGAGTTTTTACATCTTCGGGATTATTCCCCGCTGACAATGCAATGAGTCGAAGTTTCCCGACTGCCAGTTCTGAAAGATCTTCATCTGTAATATCTTTGGCATTAATAGCTTTTGATATCGCCATGTTGTATTTCTTCATGCGTTGCGCTAGAAATACGGCATCTTGCAGCGCCCCAACAATTACCGCTGCCTTCTTCGCCAAAACAGGGGAAATGTTTTCTCCTGCGTTGTCAATTTGTTCGTCGATTTCAGCGGCAATTTTAGCTAATGTTTTGACATCGCGTTTTGCCTTGCATTTATAAACTCTTGTTTGAATGAAATGAAAATCAACGATATCTGCTAATTTTGCTTTGTTCGTTTTGCGAAGCTGATCTATGAAAGCTGCCGCTTTGGCGATCGATTTATCGTCGTCATTAATCATTACAAGTCGAACTTTCTCAATTGCTAAATCTTCAAATTGCTCATCGGTGAGATCTTTAAGAAGAAGAGCTTTGTCAAGAGCTTGTTCAATACGGCTGAAGTATTTTTGGGACATCGCTTCTATAGCATTGCCAAACTCTTTTGATTGCGGATCTGCGCCGTTCTCGTACGCCTGTTGAGTCATTTTTCTGCCTTGAGCGCTGTACATGTCATAAACCTCTTTGACATACTCTTTATATCTCTCGTATGTCAGATTTTCCGGAACTTCCGGAATGGCGTCGTCGTCCTTTGCCTGCTCGAATTTGGCGGCAAGACGAGCGGCGTTGAGTCTTTGTTCTAAAACCTTCGTCAGTGGTTTGACGTCAGGGTTAGAGGATTCTGATAAAACTTTGAAATACTTCTCCAGACGTCCTTCGGGGGCTTTGTATTCTGGCAGCTCGCTGGCGCCCATAACAGTCAGTATTGCCGTCTGAGCCAAGTCCGGCGTGATGTCTTTCCCTGCGTTTTTGACTCTTTCGTCAACCTCAAGCGCCGCTTTGGCGAATTCTTCGACGTTCTTTGACTCGACGTACTCGTGCATTTTAACTCGAAGGATGATGTTTTCGAGATCCTTAGCCAGTTCCTCTTTGCCCATTTTGCGAAGCTGTTCGATAAAAGCCTGCGTTTTGGCTTTAAAAGTGTCAACCTTTTTGTTGCTAAGCTGGGTTAAGATCTGGATAAGCTGAAGCTTTGCAACGTACAATGCATCAAACTCTTCATCGGGGATATCTTTGAGAAGCATCGCCTTGTCGAGCGCCTTTTCAATGCGGCTGAAATATTCCTTTTCCACTTCCTTCAAGGAATTGGCGTATTCTTCAGACAGGGGGTCAACGCCGCTCTTTTTTGCTTGACGTACCATGTGTTTAGTTTTTTTATCGAGCATGTCGTTTACCTTTTTGACGTACTCTTTATAATCTGCCAGAGTTCCGTTTTCGGGAACGTCCGGAATGGCTTCGTCAGCGGCTTGATCTTCTTCGTCATCAGCGTTCTCGTCGTCATCGTCAAGACCTTCTACTTTGCCGTAGATTTTGACGAGCTGTTCTTTGAGTTCTATGTCGCGAGCGTTAAGGGAAATAACCTTGCCGTCTTTTCCAATGAGAATGGGGCAGGGAATTGAGTTAATTGCATAGTATTCGGAAACCGTAACCGGTTTGCCGCCTTTGTTCTTTTCTCCAGGAACGACCGCCTTTTTATCAAACATCTGTTTCCAGGGAATATCGTTATATTTGAGGAATGTATTTAACATCTTTTCCGCTTTGTCGGGATCGTCAAGGGTAACGCCGATGACTTCAAAACCCTTGTCGTGATAGACATTGTACATTTTTTTGACGTTCGGCAGTTCTTCGCAGCACGGACCGCACCATGTCGCCCAGAAGTCAATCAGAACGACTTTGCCGGCGTAATCTTCGGCTTTGTATTCGGAACCGTCGGTAAACGTTCCGCCGAATTTGAATTCATTGCCCAGGACTTCCTTGAATCTCTTTTCGCCTTCAGCGCGGCGAATGGCGCTTTCCAATTGGAAAGCCAGCTTTTGGACTTCCGGATCTGAGGCTTCCGAGAGCGCTTTGAGGTACTTGGCTTGACGATCTTCAGGAGCTTTGTACTCTTTCAGATCTTTGGCGCCCAAAACGATTATCATTGCTTGTACAGCCAACGGAGGCGTGATATCCTTTCCCGCTTTTTCGACTTTTTCGTCGATTTCAGCTGCTATTTTTGAGAATTTTTTGACGTCGCCAGAACGGACATAACCGATGATCTTATTCTGGAGAAGCTTTCCTTCAATATTTTCGGCAAGCTTTGTTTTGCCTATCTTGCGAAGCTGAGCTGCAAGGGCTTCCAATTCGGCAGTAAAAGCGTCTTCGCCATCGTTGTTTATCTGAGCCAATGCTTGAAGAAGCTGAATTTTCCTGTTAACCAATTCTTCACAATCTTTGTCGGAGACGTCTTTGAGAAGCAGCGCTTTGTCGGTTGCCTGGAAAATGCGATCCATGTATTCCTTTGCCATGCTGTTAAATGGCTTGGAAAACTCTTCAGATCGGAAACTGACGTGATTCGCCTGCGCGACGTTAATCATAATTCTGGCTTTATTTCGGAACGCCTCGTTAAGTTTTTCGATATACTCTTTGTATTCTTCCAGAGTCCCGTTTTCCGGCGCTTCCGGAATGGCGTCGGCAACTGCTGCGGCTTCTTTTTGTGAATCTGCAGCTTTTTCTTTCGCATTAACAGATGCACACAACCCCAGCGAAAAAATCAAACACAAAGACAATAAAAAGAAACGAGATTTCATAATAACCTCCTTTTGACGTTTACTATAAAAAAAGAGTAATATGGTTACGAAATTATAATAATCAGACGCCATATTACTCTTAAAACATCAACTATTTTCTAACGATTATTCGTCGTCTTTTTGATTGATAACCGTTTTCAGAACGTCGACAAACTTTTGGACTTCCGGGTTGGATGCTTCCGAAAGGGCTTTGAGGTAATTGTCGGTGCGTCCTTCGGGAGCTTTGTATTCTTTCAGCTCTTTGGAACCCATAACAATCAAAATCGCCATTTGAGCCAAATCGGGCGTAATGTCTTTCCCGGCTTTTTTGACCTTTTCGTCAATTTCAGCCGCCGCTTTGGCAAACTCTTCCACTTTGCCAGTCTGGATGTAAGTTACAACTTTATTACGAAAGAGCGCGTTTTCGATATCGTTAGCAATTTCCGCTTTTCCCATTTTGCGAAGTTGAGCGGCGAACGCTTCAATTTTAGCGAAAGCGGCGCTTGCGTCTTCGTTGTTGAGGTCGGTCATAATCTGGATAAGCTGGATTTTAGTTTCAACCATTTCTCCAAAATCTTCATCGGAAACGTCTTTAAGAACCAAAGCCTTGTCGGTCGCCTTATCCATGTGGATGAAATAGTCCTTTGATATTTCCTTCAAAGAATTGGCAAATTTTTCTGACTCCGGATCTACGCCGTCCTTTTTCGCCTGACGGGTAAAGCTGCGAACTTTTTTATTGAGCATGCCGCTTACTTTTTTGAAATACCCTTTATAGTCCGCCAGTGTTCCGTTTTCGGGAACGTCAGGAATGGCTTCGTCAGCGGCTTGATCCTCTTCGTCCAGGTCGTCGACGTCGTCTTCCTCTTCGTCAACAATGTCCAGTTCTTCCTCGACTTCTTCGTCGTCAGAGGCATCGAGTCCCTCAACTTCGCCGTAGATTTTGACGAGCTGTTCTTTGAGTTCTTTGCCGCGAGCGTTAAGAGAGATAACTTTGCCGTCTTTTCCAATGAGAACAGGGCAGGGGATTCCGTTAATTCCGTAGTATTCAGAAACCAGAATCGGTTCGCCAGATTTGGTTTTCTGATCTGGAACAACGGCTTTTCCATCGAACATCTGTTTCCAGGCAATGTCGTTGTCTTTGAGGAATTTATTCAGATCTTCTTCCTCTTCGGGGTCGTCGCAGGTAACGCCGATGACTTCAAAACCCTTGTCGTGATAGGCTTTGTACATCTTTTTGACGTTCGGCAGTTCAGCGCGGCACGGTCCGCACCAGGTTGCCCAGAAGTCAATCAGAACGACTTTGCCAGCGTAGTCTTTGGCGTTGTATTCGGAACCGTCGGTAAACGTACCGCCGAATTTGAATTCATTACCCAGCGCGTCGTTGAATCTCTTTTCGCCTTCAGCGCGGAGAATCGAGCGTTCCATTTGGACAGCCAGCTTTTGAACTTCCGGATCAGAGGCTTCCGAAAGCGCTTTGAGGTACTTGGCTTGACGATCTTCAGGAGCTTTGTACCCTTCCAGATCTTTGGCTCCCAACACAATTAACAATGCTTTTATAGCCAAAGGAGGCGTGATGTCTTTTCCCGCTTTTTCGATTTCTTTGTCAGTTTTAGCTGCTATTTTTGAGAATTCTTCGACGGCGCCAGAACGGATATAACCAATAATCTTGTTCTGGATAAGCTTTCCTTCAATATTATTGGCAAGTTCAGTTTTTCCCATTTTGCGAAGCTGGGCTGCGAACGCTTCCAATTTGGCGTTGACAGCGCTTTCGTCTTCTTCATTGATCTCAGCCAACAATTGAATCATCTGAAGCTTGGCGCCAGCCAGTTCTTCAAAATCGTCGTCGGAGAGGTCTTTGAGATGCATTGCCTTGTCAGCAGCCTGTTCAATGCGAACGAGGTATTCTTTAGCCGTTCCTTTTAAGGATTTGGAAAACGCTTCCGTTTGAGGATTGACGCCGTCTTTTTGCGCCTGGGCGATCATGCTTTGAACTTTTTGCTGCATTCCTACCTTGAGGGCGGTAATACATTCTTGGTAGTCTTCCAGAGTTCCGTTTTCCGGAACGGCGGGAATGGCGTCGTCAGCTTCTTCAGCCGCATCGTCTTTCTTGGATTCCTCCTCGTCATTTACGCCTTCGGATACGATAACGTCGCTGGTCGTTTCAGAAGCGGGAGCGGCTTCTTCAGCGGGAGCGGCTTCTTCAGCGGGAGCGGCTTCTTCAGCAGGAGCGGCTTCTTCAGCGGGAGCGGCTTCTTCAGCGGGAGCGGCTTCTTCAGCGGGAGCGGCTTCTTCAGCAGGAGCGGCTTCTTCAGCAGGAGCGGCT
>JAZRTH010000987.1:0-3316 GCA_045651945.1 Thermoguttaceae bacterium | reverse complement strand
AAAGGTCCGTTCCCGGTTGAAGAAGCCCCGGCTAACGACCCGATGGACTACAGAACCCATTTTGAAAAACGCACTCGAGAAAACGGGCAGCCGGTCTATCGCTGCTATTTTGAGAAATAAGTCATAACCTTTTACACAATTGGCAATTACGCAATATAGTTCACTGCCATGAAATACACTCACGTCATGTTCGATTTGGACGGTACGCTGCTCAACACGCTGGAAGATCTGGCGGATTCTGGCAACGCCGCCTTGAAAGAACTCGGTCTGCCTGTTCACCCAGTTGAATGTTACCGCTATTTTGTCGGCAACGGGGTTCACGAGCTGATGAAACGCCTTCTCCCGCCGGAAGAAGTAAACAATATTGAACTTGGCAAGATTTTATTGTCAAAATATACAGCTCAATATAATAATAGATGGCACAATAAAACGCAGCCATACGATGGCATGGTTAAAGCCCTGCATGAACTGAAAGCGGCAGGAGCGTCCCTGTCCGTTTTTTCCAATAAACCTGACGATTTCACCAAAAGCTGCATTTACCATTTCTTCGGCGAGAGCCTGTTTTCCGCAGTTCGCGGCGGTCGAGACGATACGCCTCGAAAACCTGCTCCTGACGGCGCGTTCGCAATTTTGGATCAGCTCGGCATTAAACCGGAAGCCGTTCTTTATGTTGGAGATACGGCAACAGACATGCAAACCGCTCACGCTGCTGGTTTTTTTGCCATCGGCGTTACCTGGGGATTTCGCACTCGAGAAGAACTCGAAGAAAACAACGCCAACGCCATTATCGACGCCCCGGCGGAAATATTAAATCTTTTAATCAAAAAATAAATCTATTTCCAACGTATTAATTCTGACAGCAATAAAGCGGTATAAAAAACGAACGAAGCGCTAAATCGCAAAATGCGCTTCAAATATACCGCTCTATACAATTCATTTATCTAAATGCTCAGATTCAGTAATTCTTAACCCTATAAATCTATTTTGTACACTCCGCTCATCTTCTCTATTTTGTCGTTCATTTCAAAAAATCCATTGGTTTTCTACAAAGTTTTTTATTCTTATTCAACTATTGAGGGTAAAGAGCCGATAGAAATAATACAACCTGTTCTTTCCTGCGATGTCGTAGGAAAATAGTGTAGGGAAACACTCCCGACTGGTTTATGGATTATCACTCTCTCCCCGAGGTGTTTAGAATGTATCACACACTAAGGACATTGAAAACCCTGCTGGTAATAGCGCTTGTTATTGCGTCCGCAGGTACGGGTTTCGGACAAAACCTGGAGACAATGCAACCATTCGACATGGTCGTTCCTACAACGTATGGAGGTGGAGCTCGACCAAACGAAGGGTTCTATTTTGGAATCGACTTTATGGCAGCCTGGATAAGTCGTCCTGGAGTAGCCACAATCGGTTCAGATCAAGGACGTGGAATGGTTTATTATGTAGACCGTCCTATCACGTACGATCAACAGGAAAAAGGTACGGCAGATACGTATCTGATGATTCCAACTGTTACGGTCAACCCGAATAACTCTTATGAAGTCATTCGCGACGCGGACGTCAGTTCGTATGACACCAGCATGCTCACCGACAGATGGGTTTGCGGTCGTCGCTACGACATTGGCTACATGTGGGGCCATCACGGGATCGGCGTAAGCATTTACGACATCAACCCGTTCACACAGAGCTACACCATGGAAAACGCCAAAGTCGCTTTCGACGTTGCGGACAAACCGGGTACGGATCATTCCTGGCTTCACGGAATTACAACCGTCAACGGAACTGAAGAGGTTGTCTTCCCCGGTAACGAAAACAACGTAGACTCCCTTTACGTTTTGGGCGAACTGGGCGTTAAGTTCTCCTCCTTAAAAGTTACCAACAAGACTGATACCAATGGCGTTGAACTGAATTACACGCATCGATTCCATCCCAGCGACTGTTTTGGAAGACGCTATGGAATTTGGGAAATGGATTTGGGCATTCGCTACTTCCAGTTCCGCGAAGAATTCAACCTCTACGGCACTGGCGGATGTTTATCTGACAGCTGGTGGAACACCGCTTCACAAAACAACCTCATTGGTCCTCAAATTGCCATTCGTTACTTCCGCACTGCTGGACGTTGGACTTTCGATTTCCAGGGTAAATTCATGGCTGCCGTCAATAACCAGACAATTCGTCAGAACGGCGTCCTGGGTTCAAATTTGAGCACTCGCTATGAAACCATTCAAACCGAACTCCAGAACGATGGCGAAGTTACATATCAGAACACCTATTACGAATACATCGGCATGCAAGGCTATCCGGGATACATCAACTCAACATCGTTCACGTTTAATCATCGTGGAACGGACACCTTGTTCTCCCCGGTTGCTGAATTTCGCTTCAATGCGAAACTCCAAGTTACTCAGTTGGTTAACGTGAGAATGGGCTACACCCTTATGTACATTGGCAACATTGCCCGATCTGCAGAAATGGTTGAATACAGCATTTCTGGAACATCGCCTGCCATGGGAATCAACATGGACAATAACAAAGGTTGCAGCATTGTCCATGGGTTTACACTCGGTCTGGAAGTTAACCGCTAAACAATACTCCTGTTAGAGAGTGATGTCCAAAAGAACCGGGAAGATGGAGTCTTCCCGGTTTTTTCTGCATAAACAGATTTTAACTTTTTTCAAAACGATTTACTAATCACAGCAGCCTTTGGAATCGGATTTCTGTTCCGAGTCCTCTCCATGATGAATCTTGCAGGATTCGTCATTGCAGTCTTCGGCGGAATGTTCTTTTGAAGTCGTTTTCAAATTCTCGGTCTGAGCGGTATCGCAACAGGACTTTTTTTCGTCTTTGACCTTTTCTTTCGTATTGTCTTTAGTACAGCAGCTCACAGTTTATTCCTTTACTTAAAAAGGAGAATTCCAACAATCTTTTTGAAAGTCCGATTATGCGTTCCTCAAAACTAACGAAGCGCAATAATTGAATTGGCTTTCTGCTAAATTGCCAGACATTCTCATGAAAAGCAATCGCGCGATCGCCGCGACCGCGCCGTTATGTTCATATTGTAGAAAGGAAGTCAAGACGAATTCTGGAACTTGAAGAAACCAGGAATCAGAACTCGTTCAAAGACAGCGCATAACCATCGGATTGAACTGTTCTGAATTCCTTAATGCTCTTAATTGAAATAGGAAGCGCTATTTGTCGCGTTTCTTTGCATAGTATTCAATAATCAACAGAGCGCACATTGCCCCGAGAGCAATTGAAGCGGCAATCAAAGCAATTTGAACGTCAGCAGGAGGAACATTAATGTATTGTGCAA
>JAZRTH010000986.1:0-3449 GCA_045651945.1 Thermoguttaceae bacterium | reverse complement strand
CTAAATGGCTCGGAGCCTGGGAAAAACCAGAGGAAGAAGTTGACGTCATTAACGTTATGCCTGCTGCCGTCCCGTCTTCGTGGGAAAGCAAACGTCAGGAATGGCTTGTCAAATGCACACGGATGTCAAAGGGAATGACGTTTTCAGAAGTTGAGAGTTTTTCAGACGAAGTTCACCAGTTTGGCGAGCAGATTCACTGTCGTTCTTTAATCCAGTGGGCAGACCGGCTTCTCTATGCCGTTCAACATTACGACTTATCCAAAATGAAAAATTTACTGCTTCAATTCTGCGATTTATCAATCGGGTAATAAGGCTGTAGGGTTTAGGGAGTAGGAAATAGGGAATAGGGGATTCCTCTCTATTGCCTACTGCCTAATTCTCCCCGTTTTCCTCTTGACAAGCATGGCGGTTGGAGTATATTGATAGTCTAAAGAAAACGTTTCGCGCTATCGTCAGGGAAGAACCATTCTTCCAGCGGAACTCAACTCGAATATCAGCCCATTCCTGCAACGTCATGAAACTTCCCGTCAATCAACGCAAATCTTCGTTTGAGATGAATATGACGCCTATGATTGACGTCATATTTCAGCTGCTGATATTCTTCCTGTGCACGTCAAACTTCATTCAGCCGGAATGGCTGTTGTCGACAAATCTTTCTTTGCCAGGCGCGGTTAAGTCGCCAGACGCCATTCCTCCTGAACTGCTCGACCTTGACGAAGCGGTTATTGAACTCCGTACAGACGGGTCGCTTTACTGGCTCATTGCGGACGTTCGATACGATTCTTTGGAAGCCGTTGGCGCAACGCTTAAAGCTTTGTCGGAAGCCAAGTCCGATTTGCCGGTTTTACTGGACATTGCCCCAGAAGTTCCTTTGGGTAACGTTATTGATATTTACGATTTATGTCGTCTGTGCGGGCTGTCAAAAGTTCAATTCGCCGCAGAAATCAGCGATATTTCCTATACGCCAAATGAATAAAAATATTCCTGTTGTAACCACGCCGTACGATTGGCTCCATACCGTAGAAGAATCCGATTTGGATCAAAATAAACACGTTAACAACGTTGTTTACGTCAAATGGATGGAAAACGTCGCCATTAAAAATTCCTCTTCCTGGGGTTTGACGCCGGAATTCTATCTGAATCTTGGCGCAACCTGGGTCGCCCGCCGACACACTATTGAATATCTTCATCAAGCGTTTTTGGGCGACGAGTTGGTTATCCGCACCTGGATTTCTGAAATTAAAAGGGTTTCCAGCGTCAGAAGCTACGAAGTCATTCGCCTTGAAGACGACTTGACCATTGCAACAGGAGAAACCCTTTGGGCATTTGTCAACATCTCCGACGGCCGCCCAACCCGAATTCTTCCGGAAGTCATGGAAGCCATCGAGCGCGCCAAAGTCAAAGAAGGTTAAAATATTCCGATTATACTGATATTTAACATCTAAATTCTAAATTCTTCTTATAATATTTAGAATAGACGATATATGATAGTGCAGAATTGCGTCCTATATTAGGGGCGCTATGTAATTATCGTTCATTTATGAACGGACGTCAATCGTTAGTTTTAACTCTCCAATTCCCTGCATGGGCATAATTCAATCCCTCCGTTCGTTTCCAGAACGCCTGGGCGGCGTTGTAATGGATAAAGTTTGCCGAATCGGCGAATTCGGGTATTTTATTGCCCAAATGCTTCGCTGGCTGACGACTCGCCTGCCGTGCAAGGGAACAATATTGCCCTGTTTTTATCAAATTGGAGTTCAAAGTCTTCCGGTTGTCGCCCTGACCGGAACGTTTATCGGCATGGTTTTGGCGGTTCAAAGCTATACTCAGCTCAAATCGCTGGGCATGGAAACCCGTATGGGCGCATTGATTAACATGTCCCTTGTTCGCGAATTGGGACCGGTTTTGGCAGCTACGATGCTGGCAGGTCGAATTGGGTCGTCCATGGCGGCGGAACTGGGAACGATGCGCGTTACAGAACAGATCGACGCTTTGACCTGTATGGGAACCAACCCGATTCATTACCTTGTCGTTCCAAGATTTTTGGGTTGTCTTCTCCTGATTCCCATTTTGGCTTTGATGGCAGACTTCATGGGCATCGTCGGCGGAGCGTTTTACAGCGTATACTTACTAGGGATCGATTCCCATTTTTATATATCCAACTCACAGTCGTTTGTTGGCTTATACGATGTTTTCTCTGGTATTTTCAAGAGCTTTTTCTTTGGAGGAGCGATTGGAGTTATCAGCTGTTATCGTGGATTCAACTGCCGCGCCGGCGCAGAAGGCGTTGGACGGGCGGCTACCGAGGCGTTTGTCAATTCCTTTGTTGCAATTTTGCTCTTGGACTTGCTCATGGGCATTTTCCTGGAAGCGCTCCACAGCATGATTTGGGCTGGCGGCGCCAAATTTTTATAATTGAAAGGCGGTAATGTAGTGAGCGTTAGCGAACGGAATTACGCATTCGCCGTCAGGCGAACGTAACAGCGGAGTCAATTTTTGAGGTTCGCCTTTGGCGAACTGCGTAACTTCGCTCCTGTTAGTCGCTTCGTTACCGCCTTCCATTAAACCTTACTCCAATGACCCCAATTATTTCCCTCAAAGACGTTTGGATGACCTTTGGTCGTCAAACCACGTTGAAGAATCTAAGCTTTGACGTGTCGCGGGGGAGCTGTTTGGCTGTCGTGGGAGAAAGCGGGTGCGGAAAGACGGTATTATTGAAACTTCTTATCCGTCTTTTACGTCCAACAAAAGGCTCCGTCTGGTTTGACGGCGTTGATTTATCGACGTACGATGCGTTGGAAATGGCGGCGATTCGACGTCGATACGGATTTGTTTTTCAGATGGCGGCGCTGTTTGACAGCATGAATATCGAACAAAACGTTGCCTTTCCGCTGCTTCAAGAGGGGAAATTATCAATTAGCGACATTCGAGATAAAGTCGTTGAACAAATCCGGGCAGTCGGACTGACAGAATCCGTTTTGAAGAAAAAACCGGCGGAACTGTCAGGCGGAATGAGAAAGCGCGTCGGGCTTGCCAGAGCCTTAATGCTCGATCCGGAACTGATTTTATACGACGAGCCAACGACGGGTTTAGACCCGATTATGAGCGCGGTTATCAATGAATTAATCAGCGCCGCTCAAAGAGAAAGAAATGTAACAAGCGTCGTGGTTACTCACGACATGACCACCGTTCGACATTGCGCCGATCGGGTTATAATGTTATTTCCCAATGCGTTGCTTGGAAAAGATGAACCTCAAAAAATTTTTGACGGTACGCCCAAGCAAATGGAACATTCCGACGATCCGCGCGTAAAACAGTTTATACGCGGAGAAGTTGGAGAGAGATTGTACATGTAATAATTTAATAATTCCCATGGACGATTCAAACGAAACGAGCGGAATGAAATTCCGGCTCGGACTGATGATTATAAGCGGTTTTGTGATTTTGGT
>JAZRTH010000985.1:0-6179 GCA_045651945.1 Thermoguttaceae bacterium | reverse complement strand
GTTGTTGCATCTTCCGGCGTGGTTGCATCTTCCGGCGTTGTTGCATCTTCCGGCGTTGTTGCATCTTCCGGCGTGGTTGCATCTTCCGGCGTTGTTGCATCTTCCGGCGTTGTTGCATCTTCCGGCGTGGTAGCATCTTCCGGCGTGGTTGCATCTTCCGGCGTGGTTGCATCTTCCGGCGTGGTTGCGTCTTCCGGCGTGGTAGCTTCTGGCGCAACGTAATTTAATACCCTCATCGGAATTTTAATTCCTGCAATCTCGAGCGTTAAAGACTCAACGTCTTTGCCAGATTCACCAATATCAATGCAACGATATTTTACCGGTTTGTCCACATCGTCTTGTTTGATTACTACATGAGAAGGTGAATATAAAGCGCCAAACCATGATTTAGAACTTGTAACCCCGATAACATTAACTTTTTTCCCTGCAATAGTTCCTTCAAGCGGGAAATTCCATGGTATATATGCAATCCTGTCCCAATGATAATACTCGTTGGGATTGAAGATTTTCTGGTCGTTCTCTATAGTTCCAGTACCAGTTTGACGTTCCCACCAGTCTGGGTCAGTAACAGGGATTTGAGGATCAGGTATGCGGATAAAATGCAACTTCGTATTATCCATTCGATCGGTCTGAAGTAATCCATAAAGACTAAATGCATTGGCATTCTCTACGGGAGCAACTTCATAATTATGGTCGGACTGTACTTCAATATCTTTAATATCCTGAGCTTCTTTAGGATTGTCTTTGTTGGTGAACATAAGCATGCCATGATACATTGGGGTTGGATTCTTTCTGACTCCAACCCATTTAAAGTATTCGTTATTGACGTCGTCGCCAGCAAGGAGAGTTTGGAGCATGATAACGAGTTTCAATGCGATCAGACCTTCATCAGAACCCTTTCCGTAATCGTCCTTTGCTTCATACGAAGCGGCAAGAGTTACCTCAAAGGTACGCTCAACAGTAAAAGACGTATGATTTTCATCATCTGATTCGTATTCGCGTGATATTGACGCAGTAGCCTTGTCGCCCAGTTTAAGATCCAGCTTTTTCAAAACGGAATTTGACACTGCTATGTAAAAAAGCGTCTTGTCGGTATCGTCCTGAATGTCTGCGGTTTGAACGCGCGTATCTTCATACTGCTTTCCGAAAATGGTGCACAACGGATTCCAGAACCATTTATAAAAAGCGCTGTCTTTCTTTTCTTTGACAGTAAATTTCAGCTCATCCATAACGTTAGCTTTTTTGGATCTGGCATTGGGATCTCCCTGACACGTAGGGGTTAACGTCACGCATTGAATTGACTTTGTAGGATCGCTTGTATTGCTGAGACCTATGCTGGTTGTATAGCTCGTAGCGACAACATTCCGGATGTGCGATTCTTTTTGTCCCGGAATGACGTAATTTTTCATAGCCATCATTTGTTCATAATTGACGCGCGGCTTTGGGTGCGTTTGAACATCAATAGAACAAGCGGCTGGATTTTGACGGATCTTGTCTCCCAGAATTTTAATTTGCCCGTTTTTCAGCCCAAGCAAAATCAAAATTGGAAGGCAAATCCCTGCAACAATAACAATCTGTTGCCATACGCGATTGCGTTGCAAGTCGCATAATGTAATTCGAATATACTCACGAAGTTTAAACATTTTACTATTTGTAAATGGATAAATGAGGACAAAATCAGATTCATTATTGAACCCGATATAAACAACTCTTAATCCGTTATTTGATAAAACAAACGAACTGCGCTATACAAAGGAGCCGGTTTCGTTATGATTACCAAATTATAATACAATACCTCAAAAGGATTGTCTTATCAGATTGCACAAAACTAACTGCAAAGACGCGCCGGGTATGGCTGACATTAGCCATACCGGCAAACGTCATCTGCAAATTAATTATAATCTGAAAAACTAAAAGTCAGCAGTTGATTATTGCTTTGCGCTCTGGTTATCAGCCGCCTGAGCGATTGACTCCTCCGGAGCGTTGGCCTTTTTCTGACCGTATTGCGCCTCGCGCTGCTTTCTCTGCTCTTCCTTTTGGACGATAAATTCTTTATCAGGCGGAGTTTGCTCTACAATATCTTTGATGTATCCAGAATTGCCGTCTGGACCCATCTCGATAATAACGTCTGAAAAATCATAAGCCAGTTCTCTGTCATGAGTAATCATGATAATCGTTGGCATATAGCCTTTTACCTCTTCTTTGGGCTTTCTCATTTCATTGAACTGAATCAATGCCTTGATAGCCAATTCACGGTTTAAGGCCGACGTAGGTTCGTCAATTAAAATCAGCTGCGGGAAATGCGAAATGGATCGCGCCAAAACAACTCGCTGGAATTCACCGCCAGAGAGTTTTTTGATCAGCGAATTACCCAAATCTTTTCTTTTGTCCGCGGTCTGAAGATCAAACGCCTTGAGCAGCTCATCAACGCGGTCCGTAGCCTTTTTGCCAACGACTCCATTCAAATGAAGCGGAACTTCAATGTTTTCACGAACGTTGAACGCAGTAAGCAATTCACCGCTTTGCAACGCAAAACCAATGTACTTGCGACGAATCAGCTCCAGCTGTGAGTTCTTGCGTTCATGCCAAAACTTGAAAACGACAATGCTTTCCTGTTCGCCTTTTTCATTGATAACGTTGATAATAAAACAAGGTCCATTACCCTGAGTATCCGATTCAACAATTTTTGAATCGGGAGATCGCAACAGCCCAATCAGGGTTAGCAACGTGGTTTTTCCACAACCGCTGTCCCCCAAAATGGAGACAAACTTTCCTCTTTCCAACTGAATGTTTTTTACAATTCGGACGGTAAAGGTGTCGTTGCGATCAGGATCTGAAAGAACATGATTATAGTTTTTCAGTTCTAATACAAATGAATCTTTCTTGTCTTGAGTTCCCATTTTAACTCCTGATTATTTTTTACCTGGCAAGTCGATGATTTTATACTCAGCTCCATTCGGAAGCTTAGACCAATCCGTATCGGAATCGGATGATAACAACTCTTTAGTGAAGCTGTGCCACTTGTTCAAGCGTTTTTGCCAATCCTTAACCTTTGGGGACGCGGCTTTAAGCAATGGGATTTCATTAAAAATTCCATCGGTAAAATCTGAAGGAAGGCTTTCCAATGCAGTAACGTCGATTTCATCGAAATCCACATCCTCCATATTGTCGCCAGTAAGGAATTCCGCCGTGCCAACAATCAAAGAATTGGACAAGACGCGAATGTTTCCGCCATAGCCAGCCATGATGCTGTTCATTCTGCGCTGGGCGTCATAGAGACAATCGGAAATCTTCTCGAGAGATTCTTTGGTGGCAAAGCACTGAATCTTAACCAATGAATTTCCTTCTGAATCGTACATCTTGACGTATCCATGCACGTATGAGCCAAAATCAGCCGAGGAAGCGGCTTCTTCATCGTCAGCGGCTTCTTCATCGTCAGCAGCAGCGTCTTCTTCGACAACGTCGTCTTTCGCGTCTTTTTCAGCTTCGTCTTCATCAGATTTGATTTTAGACTTTGCTTTTTCTTTTGACTTTTTGGCGACTTTATCCTTGGCAGGAGAAGATTTAGTTGCGGTACTTGTGGACTCTGTAGCATCGTCGGAATCTGCTGCTGAAACCTTGGCTTTGATATATTCCAGAACTTTATCCGCAGCATTTGCCACATCGCCTTCTTTTTCGATGGAGACAATGTCGGACTTGTCAATTCCAATTTGTTCGAGTTCTTTAACCGCTTCGCTAAAAGCAACCTTGAAGTTTCTTAAGCTGTCAGCCTGTTTTGTTTGCGTTGTGTAATTCTTATGAACAACAAACAGTTTGGTATCTGTTTCGGACAAATACTGTTTCATTTGTTCTTCAGTTTTAATATTGCAATCAGCTGAATTGGGCTCTTTGAAGATAATGTCTTTATTCGACGAAGCAGACAGCAAAATAATCTGCTTGTTGTCGTCGTTTGACCACTTGGAATCGTCAATAGCCGTTTTTAAACCGTAGAAAACTTCTGCGTTAAAAGTAAGCGATTCTTCGTTTCCGCATTTAAGTTCTTCTGCGATTTCAGCAAATTTATCCATGTCGTCGGTCAGAGGGCATGTATACTGTACGTCAAAATCAAAGCCGTTAGTCTTGCCCTGATATTCAACCAAACCAAGTCGAACATTAAGATTCTCATCCTGAACCTTCTTAACAACTGTGTTGAAAACTTTAATCAAATCTTCAACGCCGGACGTTGTATCGATAACAAACACAAAATCGGCAGCTGTTTTGTCGTCGCTGGGAGCAGATTTGCCCTTGGTTCCCTTATCCTTGTCCTTGGTTCCCTTGTCCTTGGTTCCAGGCGTTGGTTCATCATCGCTCGTTGCCGAGCCATCCAGAGGAATGCAAACGACTTCCAGGAAGCCTTGTTTCATAACATCTGAATTCATGACAATAAATGGCTTCGTATTAGCTGGAACCTTAACGGTATCCATAGAATCCATTGATTTGTAAACAGTCAGTTCTTCCCCATCAGCCGGCGGAGCCGCAATGGCAAACGACGGAATGGTAGCAACGGAATCCTTTTTAATCCAACCGGCAAACTTGCCATTAGAAGAGGCAACTTTGTACATGCCTTTGCTTTCATCGGTTTTTCCATCAGTGGAAAGACGATAAAAAATAGACCCTTGAGCAACAGCCTCGCCTTCTTCTTCCGGATCCGGATAAAGTTCAGCGTCTGGATCTGTAACAAGCAACTTTTGGACGCTTGAAGAATCCCCCAGCGTTACAAAACGGGGCGATTCTCCCCGAACGAATCCGACTGACGCCAAAAGCAGCGTCAGAAAAACGAAAAATGAAAATCGGTGCATAAAAATCTCCTTAAATCTTATGTTGTCCGTGAATAAAAAGGGAAAGCTGCTTACGGCAAGTCTGCAGTTGGAATAAATGCAAACTTCTGCGAATTTCCATCTTTGTCCTGGTAGGTGTCCACCCAGGCTTCTTTCTTGTTAAGAATGGCTTTAGCGCGATCCAGAGCGTCCTTGATATCCTTCATCCATTCGGCGCGTTCTTTATCGCTCATTCTCATAACGTCCTTAATCTTCTTCTTCAAAGTCTTTGTTTTAACAGGCATCTGAAGTCCAAGAATCTTCTCAAGGTCCATTTCATAGTCTTCATCGGTAACAGAACCGGAAGCAATGCCGACAAATTCTTCAAGGAAGGAGTCGAAAATGACCTTAATGTTTCCACCTTTGCCCGTAATGAGCTTGTCAAGACGGCTATACGCTCTGTTAAGCGAATCGGCAAAATCTTTCATCTCGTCTTGCAGAACCATGATGTCCAACTCTGCACACTTGATTTCTTTATTTGTACGAGCGCAAGCAAATCCCAGCGCCTTGTTGTTATCCGATTTGGAAGAAGAAGATACAGATTGTCCCTCGCTGACGAGCTTCTTCAAATCCCAAACGCTCTTGGCAAAAATACCGGCTTTGCCTGAGTCGCTGTCGTCCGGCGCATCCTTAACAACGGCTTCAATACCATTTGTAAGAATTACGCTCATGTCATTGGCAATATTAGCGTCCGTTTTCATGTTTGCAAAGTAGCCTTCAACTTCGCCGCAGTTCTCGGACACTTCGTGGAATTCTCTAATAACGTCAGGGTCGTCGCTGCCAACAATCGCATTGAAGTTAATGCGTTTAAAGGCTTTCGACTGGAGGTCGTCGCTAATATCTTTATTGGCATAGTCGAACAGCTTCTTAAAATTGGTTAACGCGCCGGCAGCTTTGGTTGCTTTATTATTGGCGTCTCCAACCAGAATGATGTGCTTGGACGTGTTTTTATGCCATTTGGCGTCGCTAATAGCCGTCTTCATACCAAGGACTACGTCTTCCGGGTCGTCTCCGCCGCCGTTGACTTCCAAAGAACCGAGCTTATTAAGGAAAGTATCATAACTCTGCGTTAAATCGCAGACAACTCTGGCGCCAAAGTCGTCAGCTTCACTGTCTCGGTATTCGACCAGACCAAAGTGAACTTTACCCTTGGAACTTGAACTATTGACCTGTTTGGCAATGTTTTCGCAGACTTCTTTTGTCTTGTTGATCATCGGCTGCATACTGCCGGTTGTATCGATAACAAACACAACGTCCAATCCGATGTCTTCCTGTTTTACTCCATCGCCTTTTGGCTTTGATTTACCGGTAACGCCATCTGAA
>JAZRTH010000984.1:0-1394 GCA_045651945.1 Thermoguttaceae bacterium | reverse complement strand
TAACGAAAGCGGTATGATAAATATAAAAATTGCCTTCGTGGGTTAAATCCCACGGCTAGAAATATTGAACCGCTGACGCGGTTTTGCGGCAGGGGACTGCCGCGATCCGGGCTCAACCGTGTGCAATCGGTAATATGCCCGGGAACTGACGTTCCCGGCTCGCCTACTACCTTTACCCCCTATACAACCCATGAAACGAACATTATTCTGGATTCTGTTATTTGCTGTCTGTTGTAACGCGGCGGTCGCGTTGGCTCAGACAAAGCGCGAGCGGCTGGAAGGACTGGTCTACGAAGTTGAAGACTGGTCGGAGCCGAAAGACTCGATGAAGCTCAATCAGCCGGGCGCGTCCAACTGGCAGATTTGGACGAAGGAAGACGACGTGATTCATAAACGGTCCAACGGCGCGTCTGTTACAACTCCCACATTGCCTATGGGCGCTGATAGGGAAAAGCCGGAAGACGGCGCGCCGGTTCTCCATACGAAAATTACCGGCATTCCCGCGGGTCGGTATCGGGTATTCATGAACGGGACGAATCGTCCGCTGGCGCTGTCGTTTGACGGCGGGAAAACGTGGACGAAATCCAACATTCACGGCGAGAACGATTTTGGAATCTACGACATTTCCGACGGCGTTTTTGAACTCTGGGTCGACGACCGATACGCGACCGAAATCAAGGGCTGGGCGTACTACGACTACATCCGCTTTGTCCCGACAATAGAAGAAGTAACAATCGACAACCTGCAGAGCTATTACATCGCCAGCGATTCTCCGTTTAATCCGGATTTCGGGAAAGCGCTGCCCGACGATTACATTCAGATTTCCTGGACGACCAACGTCCCGACGCCTCCGGCTGAAGTTACGTTTATTCCAAAGGAAGGGGACGAAAAAACAAAGCCGAAAACTATTGTAGAATCGGATTCCGGACTGCGAAATCACGCTGTCGTCTGTCCGTGGGGCGCTTACGAAAAAGCGATTGTAACGCTGCCGATGAACCGTTCCGGGAAGGCGATTTCAAAGACTGTCCCGTTGTCGTCGCAGGGAGTTTCAGAAGCGGCTAAAATGGTCAAAACGTCTATTGATCTGTACGTTTCCGAGCCGACTGGATTCGCCCGTCAAAACTGGCCTGTTACGTCCGGCGTTCCGCTGGCGAAAGGCGTACTGTATTACTATGGATGGGAAGGGGACTTGAAAATTCGTCTGAAGAATCCGGCGGGGAAAAAGATTAAAGCGCAGTTTACCCCTGTTGCCAGGTGGGAGGACGATTCTGTCCAATGGCTTGTAGTCGATTTTCGAGCTGATACGGACGTTCAAAAACCGATGAAATACACGCTGGAAATTTTTGAGGAGGATGAGGTCGAAGACGATGTTCCCCCCATGGACGGCAGCAGCT
>JAZRTH010000983.1:0-3382 GCA_045651945.1 Thermoguttaceae bacterium | reverse complement strand
CATTCGGGAATGAATGCGGATTCGCTTAACGTGCTCAATCGCCAGCAAACGGTCGAAAAGCTCGCGAAGCTGTCCGTTGTCCAGCCGAAGGGGGTCGCCGCCGGAAAGGATAACCTCGCTGACGTCCGGCGAATTTTTTATAAAGTCAATTGCTGACAGCAGATGCGGAATCTGACTTCCCGCCGATTGACAGCTGGAAACGTCGTTTTGAACGGTTTCTCCAGTTTCGTTCTCTTCGCTATTTTTCAGAGAAAAGCGTCGAAAACAGAACCGACAGGCGCCTCCGCAGGCGTTGGAAGCGATGAGCAAAACCCGTCCGGAATATTTTGCCAGTAAATTTTGCCCCCTATACTGTTCTTTTAACGGATTTCTGGTATAATCAGGAGGACTGGAAAGCTCACAGACAGACGGAAGCGTCTGCAAGAGGAGCGGATCGCGCGGGTTTCCCGGCTCAATTCGCCTTGCGAAACAGCGGGTAACTCGCACCGGCTGCACCTCCGCCGCAGCGTCTAACGCGGCTAAAGCGTCAGGCGCGCCGGGAAGCTGTATCTGGTCGGCAGATATATGCGCGAACGCCAGCAGTTCAGCCGGAGAACTCAGAATTTCATCAGGATGCGGGAATTGGTACATGATTCACGCATATTATAATCAATATTTTTTTTAAGAAAAGGACTACTTACCGTGACAACGTACAATACCAGCGATTTCCGTAAAGGATTGAAGGTTCAAATTGACGGCGACCCGTACATCATGACCGAATGCAACTTCGTCAAGCCGGGTAAAGGACAGGCTCTGTACAAGTGCAAGCTCCGCAACCTCATTCGCGGCACGATTCTTGACCGCACCTGGAAAAGCGGCGATTCGATCGAAGGCACCGACATCGAAGAAATCGACGCCCAGTTCCTCTACGCTCAGGGCGACACCTACGTCTTCATGAACAACGAAACCTATGATCAGTACGAGCTGACCAAGGACTTGGTTGACGACGCCTGGAAGTACCTCAAGGAAGGCATGATTTGCACGATGATGCTTCACAACAACAACCCGCTGGGAGTTACGCCGCCCAACCACGTCGTTCTGGAAATTGCCTTTGCGGAACCCGCCGTTCGCGGAAACACCGCTACCAACGTTACCAAAACCGCCAAACTCGAAACCGGCGCTGACATCATCGTCCCGAACTTTGTCGAACAGGGCGAAAAGATTAAAGTCGACACCCGAACCGGCGAATACATCGAAAGAGTTAAAGAATAAAAAAATTAATGGAAGGCGGTAATGGAGTGAGCGTTAGCGAACGGAATTACGCATTCGCCGTTAGGCGAACGTGATGCCGGGTACATTTTTTATGGTTCGCCTTCGGCGGTGCGAAGCCGCACGGGCAATAGGACAAGGTTTTGTTTCCGAATAAGTTGCTTTCGGCGCATCCCGCTTCCAATCAGGAACCGACCTTGTCGGCTGCGTAACTCCACTCCCGTTAGTCGCTTCGTTACCGCCTTTCATCCACTTGCCACTTGCAACTTAATATGTACATCCCTTATACTCATTCAGACGAACAGAAGATGCTCGAAGCGATTGGCGTTTCGAGCGTAGAAGAACTCTTTGCTCATATTCCGGACGCGGACAAGCTGCACCGACCGCTCGACTTGCCGGAAGGCATGACGGAAATGGAAGCGGACGCTGATATTCACCGATTGGCGGCGAAAAACGTCGGGGCGTCGAAGGCGACCTGTTTCCTCGGGGCGGGCTGTTACGACCATTTTATTCCCGCCGTTGTCGATTTCGTCGCCAGCAGAAGCGAGTTCCTCACGTCTTACACGCCCT
Source organism: Thermoguttaceae bacterium (assembly GCA_045651945.1). Classification (GTDB taxonomy): domain Bacteria; phylum Planctomycetota; class Planctomycetia; order Pirellulales; family Thermoguttaceae; genus RUG11551. The sequence continues at coordinate 1,564 of JAZRTH010000983.1, read as the reverse complement.
ATCAGGCGGAAGTCGCTCAGGGCAACCTGCAAGTCATTTTTGAATACCAGACGATGGTCTGCGACCTGACCGGCATGGACGTTTCCAACGCGGGCATGTACGACGGCGGAACGGCTTTTACAGAAGCGGCTCTGCTTACCGCAGCGGGAAACCCCAAGGCGAAAACGCTCGTCGTGGCGGGCACGATTCATCCGGAATACATGGAAATTCTTAAGACGTACACGTCTGGACTGGATTTGACGCTGGACGTTGTCGGTTGCAAAGACGGCGCTATTGACATGGACGAACTGAAAAGCAAAGTCGTCTCCGGCGTCGCCGCCGTTTTGGTTGCCAGCCCCAACTTCTTTGGGATTCTGGAAGACGTCCCCGCCATTGCAGAACTGGCTCACTCCGTTGGCGCGGCGCTGGTCGTTGCAACTGAACCGACGTCTTTGGGATTGCTTAAACGTCCCGGCGACATGGGCGCGGACGTTGTAACATGCGACGGTCAGCCGCTGGGCAACCCGATGTCCTACGGCGGCCCCCATCTGGGAATTCTTGCCGTTAGAGAGAAGTACTTGCGCCGCATGCCGGGTCGACTGGTTGGTCAAACGACAGACCGCAACGGAAACCGCTGCTGGGTTTTAACTCTCCAGACGCGAGAGCAGCACATTCGCCGCGAAAAGGCGACGTCCAACATCTGCTCCAACCAGGCTCTCATGACGCTCCGCACAACGGTTTATCTGTCTCTGCTTGGACCGGAAGGACTGAAAGAACTCAGTACGCAAATCGCTTCCAAGGCAGACTATGCGGCAAAGAAACTCGCCGCTGTCGACGGTTTGGAACTGCGTTTCCCGACCCAGCCGTTCTTCCAGGAATTTGTCGTTCGCGTCAAAGACGGCGACGTTCAGAAACGTCTTTCCGCCGCGCTGGACAAGGGCATTTTCGCCGGCGTCGATTTAGGACGATGGTTCCCGGAACTGTCTGACTGCTTCATGGTTGCCGTTACAGAAAAGCGCACCAAAGAAGAAATTGACGCTCTGGCTGACGCGCTGAAGTAGTGAGTAGTCTAATTCATTCCCTTACCTAAAGTTTTTTGGAAAGGGGAGTTTGAGGGGGCGGCGAGGCGCCGCTCCCAATCCGCGCTGCCGCGCGAGACGTATTACAACCGCTCCCGTTGGTCGCTTTTATTGTCCTTACCTTAAGTTTTTTGGAAAGGGGCGTTTGAGGGGAAAAACCTTTTTTTCAAAAAAGGTTTTCCCCTCATATTATTTACCTTGAAAAAACTTCCCTAAAAGGGAGCCAGCTTGCTGGCGACCAAAAGTTTTTTCAAGGCGGACGGCGGCGAGGCGCCGCTCCCGTTCCGCGCTGCCGCGCGCCTGCCACTACCCGCTCCCGTTGGTCGCTTGTCCCGCGCTGATACTCTTTCGCAGGCAACAACCTTTCTGGATCGCGGATGAAATCCGCCGAAGATAATATTTAAGCCACAAAGAACGCAAAGAGCGCAAAGAATGAAAGGCGGTAACGGAGTGAGCGAAGCGAACGTAGTTACGCTTAGGCGAGCCACGGGTGTAAACCCGTGGGT
>JAZRTH010000982.1:0-1327 GCA_045651945.1 Thermoguttaceae bacterium | reverse complement strand
CGGACGGTCAACGTCTATACGCCCCAGCAGTTCAATTCCATGTGGTCAAACGCTCTGCGTCAGGCGAACGCGCCGACCGACTGGTCGATTGAACAGGTCAAAAACCTCCGGAAGAAGTACAACTGGATTTCAGAACTGTTTACGAAAAAGGCGTCTTTGGAACGACAGCGTCAGATTGATTTCCAGTCGCTGTCGACGCTGCGGCAAAAGCTCAATTCGCTCTTGCAGCGGTCAGCCGTTGCGTTTTCCTCCGGTTCGGATTTGGATCAGATTGACCGCTTGACGGAACTGTACGCTCAGCAGGAAACGACGGTTCAGCCGGTAGCCGTTATCAAGTCGCAGCCCAACCCCCGCCGGGTTGAACTTCAGGGAAATATAACGCGGGAAACGGAAAAACTGCGTCTGGCGGAAGGGAAGCTCAGCTATATTCTCGACGGGTTTGGATTGACGTCTTTGACGGCTCTGAAAGATCTGTTTTCCCGCCAGAATCAGGCGACTCAGACGCAGCAGCAAAAGATGAATCTGTTCCAGAAGATTCAGTCTGTTCTGGAACGTCCGTTTGCCAGCGCCAGCGAACTGGTCGGAATCGTCAAGCCGTACCCGGACGTCGCGTCTGTTACAAATCAAAAGAGGACGCTTTCTCAAAACGTCGAGAAATATCAGCAAACCAAACGGGAGCTGGAATCGCAAATCGAGCAGCTTCGCCGACAGGCAAACTCCGCGTCGCAGGCGGACAGACAGCGTTCAGATCAGCAGACGCTTGCTCAGGTGGAAGACGAGATTTCCCGCTCCGCCCGCCGGTGGCGCGCTGTTGCCATGGCGCAGGAGATTGTTGGGAGCATGACAAATCAGTACGAGCTGGAACGTCAGCCGGAAACGCTGGCTCAGGCGAGCGAGTATTTCCAAACCCTTTCCGACGGCGCGTATACGCTCATCGCCAAGCCGACAAGGACGGCTCCGCTGCAGGTTCAGCGCGAGGACGGCGCCCGATTCTCCGTTGGTCAGCTTTCAACCGGAACGCGAGAGCAGCTGTACTTGTGCCTCCGCATGGCGCTGGCGTCCTGGTACGCCAAACGGGGAAGCTGTCTCCCGTTCCTGATGGACGACTCACTCGCCAACTTCGATTCCGCTCACGTCAAATCGGCGGCGAAACTGGCTCAGGACTTCTCCGAACAGGGAATCCAGACGATCCTTCTGACGTGTCACAAATCCGTCCGCGACGCTTTCGAAAAGCAGGGCGTAAAAACGAGAAGATTTTAGAGAAAATTTTTGTGATAGGAATGAAAATTCATTTGCTTATCATAAAAAAATAGGATGTAGGGATGCA
>JAZRTH010000981.1:0-3427 GCA_045651945.1 Thermoguttaceae bacterium | reverse complement strand
TTGGCCTCCGACTTGCTGCGTCATGGAATCCGTTGCGCCCAACGGCGACATCGTCGATTCCTGCGAAGGGCGAACGCTCAACCCGGGGCACGCCATCGAAGGCGCCTGGTTTATCATGGACGAAGGGAAACGGAGAAACCGTCAGGACTACGTCCAAACCGGCCTCGACATTCTCGACTGGATGTGGGAGCGCGGCTGGGACAAACAGTACGGCGGCATGCTCTATTTCCGCGACGTGTTCGACAAACCGTCTGTCGAGTACTGGCACGACATGAAATTCTGGTGGAACCACAACGAAACGATTATCGCGACCCTGCTGGCGTACCAGCTCACCGGCGACGACAAGTACGCCGACATGCACAAACAGGTTCACGACTGGGCGTTCTCGCACTTCACCGACAGCGAGTACGGCGACTGGTACGGATACCTGCACCGCGACGGCACGATTTCCACAACGCAGAAGGGCAACATCTTCAAAGGCTGTTTCCACCTGCCGAGAATGCTTTGGGAATGCAGCAAGATCTGCAAACAGATGCTGGAGAATTGAAAGTAAAAAGTGGTAAGTTTTAAGTGGTAAGGACGCAAAGCGATAATCTTTGTTTTTCCTTGCCACTTTCTATATGTTGTTCAATTGTCTAAAATGAATGATCTGACACATTATATCTTGGAGAAGATGCTTCAGAGATTAAAAGAACAATACCCTTATATTCAAAATGAAACCAACCTGAAAAATGCTTTGATTACAATTCGCGAGCGTGAAGGAATTGAAGGCGATTTTTCCGAAGATTATGATATTTTAGATGAATATTACCGCAAACCAACAGAAGAAGAGATCGCTGAAGGTACCAGAGAGATGGAAGAATTAGTTAAAAGAATAGGAATGGCAGAAGAAGATGACTGACATATTATATGAACTTATACCAGAGATGTTGCAGGAATTAAAAAAACTCTATCCTTATATTCAAGACGAAACTAACCTGAAAAATGCTTTAATTACTGTTCGCGAACGTGAAGGAATTGAAGGCGATTTTTCGGAAGAGTATGCAGAAATAGATAAATTCTATCGAACTCTAACAGAAGAAGAGGTCGCTGAAAGTTACAGAAAGATGAAAGAAAGGTTTGGAATAGCAGAAGAAGATATTTCTGAATAATAAGCAACAATCAAAATATATTCTATCGCTTGATTATAAAAGAAAAGTGGTAAGTGGTAAGTTTTAAGTGGTAAGGACGCAAGCGCTAATCTTTGGTTTTCCTTACCACTAACCACTTACCACTAACAACTAATCTCAGATAACCGCGAGTTCCCATTCTCTGCGGAGGAATTCGCATGCTTTCGGAATCTCGACTTCTTTGTCGCCGCGGACGCCGCATTCAAACGAGCAGAACTTGTCGTATCCGATGTACTTCAAGCCGCGGAACCCTTCGACGAAACGGGTCTTGTTCTGTCCGGGGATGGTTCGGCGCGGATCGGTCGTTCCGCCTGCCAGGTGAACGTGCTTCAGATAAGAACCGGCGGAAATGAACGCGCCCATCATGTCGGTTTCTTCAATGGACATGTGATAGAAGTCTCCCATGACGCCGATGCCTTTGCCGCCGTTGACGTCTCGAGCGATAGCCGCGCCGTCGGCAACCTGACGCAGGAAGTACGCTTCGCCTCTGTTGAGCGGTTCGAGAATGATGTTCGTGCCGCATTCAGCCGCGAATTCCGCCAGAGCTGGGAACGTGTCCATGAGGACTTTGCGGATTTCCTGGTTGGTCAGTTTCGTCTGTCCGTTGAACGCTGGAACGTAAATAACGCCGGTGCAGCCGATTTTTCCAGCTCCTTCGAGAGCCTTCTTAAGATCGTCAACGCCCTTTTGACGCTTTTCGACAACGTCGGAGCAGAGGTCGCCGTCGTGAGAACCCCAGCAAACCGCAGACGGGGTCAAGCCGTTGTCGGTAATAACCCTCTTCCAGTAATCCGGGTCGTTGGTATGCCATCCGGCAAGCTCGACGCCTTCAATGCCCCATTTCTTCATTCGTTCGAATTTGTCTTCGTCTTTATCTCCGGGGATAATGTGAATCTGGCTGGAAATGCGAAGCTTGGCTTTGCTGGACTGGTTCGGGCTTTTGCCGTCCCATTCGTCGGTGGTGCAGTCAGCCTTGACGAGGGAAGACGCCGACGCCGCGGCAACGGCGGCAACGGACGCGGCAAAGAAATCGCGACGTTTCATAAAAATCTCCTTCTTGTTATAGGTGAATTGTTGGGTTAATATACATAATCTTATGGAGATAATTCTAACAGAATCAAAATGAAAATGCAAGCGAGAGAGGGGAGAAATTTTAAGAGTTTTTTAAAAAAGAACAAAGTATAGGAAAATTAGCAATTATCAATGAGCAATTAGCAATTACGCAAGCGTTCCCCAGCGTTTAATATTCCCAAAACGCCCAGTAGTTCCCAGATGCAAGCGACCAACGGGAGCGGTTATTGGCAAACGCGCGGCAGCGCGGATTGGGAGCGGCGCCTCGCCGCCCTTTTTTGAAAAAAAGGTTCTTCCCCTCAAACTCCCCTTTCCAAAAAACTTTAGTAAGGAAGAAAAACAGGGATAAAGAATAACCAATCGGCGAATATCTGTTTAATCCGTAGAATCCGTGTGCGGACTGTCAGAACAAATCAAAACCATAGAGTTATAAGAAAAACCGCGCACAAGAAATAAAAAAACGCAAGGCTCGAAAGTTCAGTTTCCCATGTGTGAAAAAATGTTGAGGGGGCAAGTTATACCGCACTGAAGCGGATGCCGCGCTGCTCAAGCTTTATAAATTTCGGAAACTCTGACTTTCAAACCTTGCGTTGTTACAGTAAGGTTTAAACACTGAAAAGTCCTCCTTTCAAGGACGCTGTTAAAAACACGCGTTTACAAAAAGTAAAGGAAACATATCTAAGGGACGGTTTCGATTAAGGCAATTAACGGGTTTTTAAGTTTACGGGGATACCGATTTTTCGCCTTGAATAATTAAATGTTTCGCAACTATTTTTGACTTTTCCGGAAGAACCATTCCCGCCTTTCTGAAGGGTCAGGACACCTTGATCGAATTCTCCAAAAAATGTCAAACATGTTACAGGCGCAATCGCTACTCGATAAACTTTTAAAGGTCTTCGAGGAACCTCGAAGTCAGTAAGAGTTAAATGCGCTGTTTTGCCTAATCTGCCGTCCCGAACAACGGATCTTTAATGATGTACCTCATAGTAAGCCTCTGCGTTCGGATAAAAATAACAAGCCGATCTTTTACTTTGTCTCCTGTAATTGTTAAAGGTTAACTGAAACGATAAAACCAAATGAAAAGGAGGAAAGTTTTGCGAAAGCGTTACATAGTAACCAAATGCATCTGTCCGAAAGACGCGTTGAATTACGGATTAAACGCTTAACGCTGACTGTGACCAAAACGG
>JAZRTH010000980.1:0-2483 GCA_045651945.1 Thermoguttaceae bacterium | reverse complement strand
GACAATGTCCGCTCCCCAGAGTCTGCGTACTCTGCGTTCAAAATATTTCACTATACAAGATTGAGTCCCTCGCTACCGTCACTCTAAAAAATAAGAGCCGATATTGCTATCGGCTCTTTTCTATGCTTTTATCGGATCGGTTATTGACGGGGAAACCGATCAAAGGGAAAAACGGACAACTAGCAGGTCGCAGTTGTAGATTCCTTCGACTGCGATTCGCAGCTGCACGTCTGCGGTTTGTTTACCTGGAACGTTTTACGATCCTTGAACTCTTCTTTTTTGCCTTTATTCCAATTGGAAACCGGTCGAAAATAACCACAAACGCGTGAATAAACTTCCGTTTTTTCTCCACAAACTGACATTAAGCGCTCCTTAAAAAAATGAGGGTAAAAGGGGGAACAAGTTAATAAACAAGTAACAGTAATTTACACGTCATAAACCGCAAAACGCAATCCATGTTTTGAATCAAGGGCGCGTACGTCCCCAACGCTCAACTGAGCGCTTTACGGTTATGACGCATAAAACAATAGACTAATCTTTCGCCAACGGACAGCACTTGTGCTCGCCGGGAATGTATCCGTGGACCGGGCAGATGCTAAACGAGGGGGTTAAAGTGAAGTAGGGGATATGATAATTCGTTGCGATTCGTTTGACAAGAGACGCAACCAGATCTGGGTCGTCGATTCGTTCGCCGATAAAGGCGTGGAATACGGTTCCGCCGGTGTATTCCTGCTGAAGCGGGGCTTGAAGGTCAAGGGCTTCAAACAGGTCTGCGGTGTAGCCAACCGGCAGCTGAGTCGAGTTGGTGTAGTACGGGTTCGTGTCGCCGGCGCAGATGATGTCCGGGTACTTTTTGCGGTCAATCTTCGCCAAGCGGAACGAGGTGCCTTCAGCCGGAGTGGCTTCGAGGTTGTAAATGTGCCCGGTTTCTTCCTGCATGTCGGCAATCTTTTTCTTCATGTGGTGAAGAACGCGTAGGGCGAATTCCATACCTTCGGGGTCGCAGATGGAGCAGCCGAGGAAGTTGAGGCAGGCTTCGTTCATGCCAACCAAGCCGATTGTGCTGAAGTGATGATCAAGGCTGGGCAGATAAACCTGAGTGTACGGAAGCAACTCGCCTTTAAGGTGTTTGGCAACGACCTTGCGCTTGATTTCCAGCGATTCCTTCGCCAAGTCCATCAGGTAATCCAGACGAGCCATGAATTCGTTTTCGTCTTTGCTGAGGTAGCCCAGTCGCGGCATATTGATTGTAACAACGCCAATCGAACCGGTCTGCTCGCCTGCACCGAAAAGTCCGCCAGTCTTGTTGCGAAGTTCGCGCATGTCCATTTGCAAACGGCAGCACATTGAGCGGACGTCGCCGGGGTGAAGATCAGAATTGATAAAGTTTTGGAAGTACGGCAAACCGTATTTGCCCGTAACGGAGAAGAGCAGTTTGGCGTTTTCGGAATCCCAGTTGAAGTCCTTGGTAATGTTGTACGTCGGAATCGGGAATGTAAAGATTCGTCCGTCGCGGTCGCCTTCAGACATGACTTCCAGAAACGCCTTGTTGATCAGATCCATTTCCGGCAGAAAATCTCCGTAAACTTCCGTTTCAGACGGTTTACCGCCGATAATAACCGGGTGCTGCTTTAAATCATCAGGAACGACCCAGTCAAAGGTCAGGTTGGTAAACGGCGTTTGACCCCAGCGGCTGGCGATGTTAAGTCCGAAAACGAACTGCTGAACGTGCTGTTTGATTTCCTTGTAGTTGAGATTGTCGTGTCGAACAAACGGAGCAAGAAGCGTGTCGAAAGAACTGAACGCCTGAGCGCCCGCCCATTCCGTTTGGAGCGTGCAGAGGAAGTTGACAACCTGTCCCAGCGCAGTGTCGAAATGCTTGGCAGGAGCGGCAGAAGCGCGTCCGCCTTTTCCCTGGAAACCGCGTTCGAGAAGCTCTCTCAAGCTCCAGCCGGCGCAGTAGCCGACGATGCCGCAGGAGAGGTCGTGAAGATGGAAGTCGCCGTTGGAGTGCGCTTCTGCGATTTCTTTGGGGTAGATGTTAGCCAAAGTGTAATTGGCGATAACAGCGCCGGAAACGTGGTTGAGCAAACTGGCGTATGAGTAGCCTGCGTTGGAGTTCTCGTTGACGCGCCAGTCGTCTTGACCCAGGTAAGAGCCAACCAAATCCTGAACGTCCATCATCAGGTGTTTGGCTTCGCGCATCTTCTGATGTTGTTCACGATACAGAATGAACGCTTTAGCGGCGGCGGTCATACCGCGTTTGACAAACGACTGTTCGATCAAGTCCTGAACGAGTTCCTGATCCGGAATCTGATCCGGCTGGTCGTAACCCTTGTCGACAAGTTCTTCGATAACGTCGCGGGCAACGCGCTTGGCGACTTTTTCGTTGGCGGTTCCTACGCTGCGAAGAGCGCGGTCAGCGGCGGAAACAATTCTGGAATCATCGAAATCTACTATACGACCATCGCGTTTGCGAAGTT
>JAZRTH010000979.1:0-1605 GCA_045651945.1 Thermoguttaceae bacterium | reverse complement strand
GCAAGTTTCAAAAAAACTACTGCCTACTGCCTATTGCCTACTGCCTAGTTTTCGTGAAGTTCAACCAAGGTTTCGACCGGAATAGGCGCGAGTTTGGCGCGTCCGCCGAGGTCAACCAGTTCAATGACAAACGCGCATCCGACCGGCGTTCCGCCAGCTTTTTCGATGAGCTTGCAAGCCGCTTCCGCCGTGCCGCCGATGGCGATCAGGTCGTCAACAATTGCAACGCGGGAACCGGCGGGAACGTCCGATTCGTGAACGTGGAGTTCGCTGGTTCCGTATTCCAGCTCGTACTGATAGGAAACCGTTTTTCCCGGCAGTTTGCCCGGCTTGCGGAGCAGAACGAACGGCAATCTCATCTTCAGAGCGATTACTGCGCCGAAAACAAATCCGCGCGCTTCTGCCGCTGCAATTACCGTCGGGTTCCAGGGTTTGATCTTTTCAATCAATTGATCGCACGTTTCCTCAAAAACGGCGGGGTCAAGCAGCAGAGAGGTAATGTCTCTGAACAGAATGCCAGGTTTCGGGAAATCCGGAATAATGCGAATGTGTTCTGCAATGTTCATGGGAATTGTACTTGTTAGAAGGGGGAAGTAATTAGTAATTAGTGGTAAGTGGTAAGTTAGAGAAACGCTTGCGTCCTAACTACTGTCCACTTAAAACTAACAACTAATATTATACCGCAGATTTTATGGAAAGGAAGGGGGGAATTAGAAATTAGCAATTATCAATTAGCAATTATCAATGAAAGGCGGTAACGGAGCGAACAACGTGAGCGAAGTTACGCTTAGGCGAGCCGGGAACGTGAGTTCCCGGGCTTGTTTCAAGCGTCTAACGGGTTGATGCCTGTAGCTTGTAGGCGCCTTGCAAACAACCTTTGAGTAACGCTTGCGAAATTCCGCATTCCGCATTCCGAATTACGAATTAAAAAAATCTTCCAGCGCCGCGTCGACCGGGTCTTTGGAAACCGGGGTCGGATCCGCCAACGAGTCGTCCCAGTCAAAGAGGGAATCTTCATCGTTCAGAACCGCCGCCTGAACGGACGTGAATTCTGAACCGGCGGACGGCTGCGGCTGGTCTTCTGTAACAGTGCGTTCGATGGTTATTGTCGCGTTGAGCGCTGCGCTGTTCGAGGCGACAACCGGAGTTATCTGTTCGACAACCGGCGTAGACGTCTTTATAAGTTCAACTGCAATCGACTCATCAACGGTTTGCGAGTTAGGAGTGAGGAGTGAGGAGTGAGGAGTTGAGGCGATTTCGCTCATGTCCAATTCCTCGTTACTCGTTACCAATTCCTGAACTGCGGGGGCTGCTGCGCTGGCTGGCAACGCTGCCGGGGCGGTTCCCATGCGTTCCTTCATTTTGGTTAAGAAGTTTGCCGGGAAGGAAATGTTCTTGCCGTTGGCGCGGCCATAACCGAAGTTGGTCGCGAAGGTAATAAAGTCCTGAACGTCGATCAGGTTGGTTGAGTCGTAGTCTTCGTACCAGGAATCGTTGGCTCTGTTCGGCTGACTTCCAAAGTAGGTGGCGAACGAGATAAAGTCGTTGACGTCAACAGCGTTACTGTCGTCCACGTCGTAAATAACGGGCCAGACTTCGGTCGTG
>JAZRTH010000978.1:0-1419 GCA_045651945.1 Thermoguttaceae bacterium | reverse complement strand
GCTATGGCGCAAAGCGGCGATTCCTGCCCGATATATCCCATTCCCCGTTCGTATGCCGCGACGGGAGAGAAGATTCCTCTGGGAACGGATCAGACGGCGGCGATCGTTTTGCCGACTTCTCCGACAACTCCGAATCGGTACGCGGCTCAGCGATTGCAGTCGCTGATTCGGAACCGGTTCAAGGTCGAAATCCCGATAGCAGATTCCGACGCGGCTCTTGCCGAGTCTGTAACGCAGAAGTACGTCTTGTCCGTCAACCCGGCTGCGGTTACGCTCCACAGCAAAAGAAAGTTCAACGGGTTTTCCATTCAGTTTAAAAAAGACGGCGCGGTCAACGTGGTTGCCATTTCCGGCGCGGACGACAGCGGCTTGATTTACGGCTGCGAGGCGCTGTTCAATCTGATTGCAAAGGACGCATCTGGCGCAGCGCTCATAACCGTCGCCAACGTGGTCGACTGGCCGTCGATTCCGTGGCGCGGACGCCCTCATTCCGTCATGGCTCATCAGCTTTGGAAAGGACAGCTGGACACGTACATTCACGGTCGAATCAACTTCGTCGATTACCGTGACAACCCCGACCAGCCCGCGACGCTGACCATGGACGCCCGCAAGTCCTCGATGGGCTGTCCGCCGGGCAAGCCGATTGACGAAGCTCTGGCGCGGCGCTGTATTGACGAGTTCCACAAACGCGCTCTGTACGTTTACGGGGTCGTTTCGTGCAACATCAAAGAAAACGAGTATCCCAAACTGACGCAGACGTTTGACGATCTGCTTCGCCTTGGATGTGACGGAATCTGGATTTCCATGGACGACACCGGCGGCGGGCAGAACCCGGTCAAGCTGGCTCAGTACGTTGCTGAGTATATGAGAAAAGTCGGGAAGACGGGGAAGGACGCCATGTTCACCCCCGGCGGGCGGGAATATCAAAAAATCGACATGCCGCTCAACCATCAGATGGCGAAGATAGAAACGTTCAACGAAGCCAGCTGGATTTTCACCCGCGTTCCCTGCAAGGCGGACTACGATATGGCGCAAAAAATAGGGCTGAAAAGCAAGCCCGCCTGGTGGTTCAACTTCTGCGAAACGAGCTATCCAGACCCGAAAGCCGGGTTTATTCACTCCTCCTCCATCCTCACGACGCAGCGCAAAGACGGGCGCCCGAGCTACATGAACCTTCAGCCCATCACCCCCGGCTGGGGCTATCCGGAATTCGACAAGATTCGCGACGCGGCTGAGTATACCGACCGGGTCAACATTTGGGCGGTTTGCGGCGGCTGGTCAAGCGAATACAGCGTCGTCATGTTCGGCATGTGGGCGTGGAATCCGGAAAACTGCGACTGGGAGAAAATGCAGACCGCCATCTACGACTACGTATGGGGACCGTCACAGGTGGAGACGATTCGCCAGTTCGACGCACTC
>JAZRTH010000977.1:0-4690 GCA_045651945.1 Thermoguttaceae bacterium | reverse complement strand
CGACCCAGCAAAAACGCCCTCCTTCGACGCCAGTTCCCGAGCGCCGGAAAACGCGTCGTCGTCGGTGATTTTGACAACCTCGTCAACCAGGGTAATGTCCATCGTATCGGGAATAAAATCGTTGCCGATTCCTTCGATGTTGTAGTCGGCATGTTCGCCTCCGCCCATGGTTGACCCTACCGGGTCAGCCAATACGCCTCGAACAGCTGGGTCCTGTTCTTTTAGAAAACGAACGATGCCGGTGTACGTGCCGCCGCTTCCTGCTCCGGCGACAAGGTAGTCGACTTTGCCGTCCAGATCGCGCCAGATTTCCGGACCGGTTGTTTCGTAATGAGCCAGCGGATTGGCGGCGTTGTGAAACTGTTCCAGCGAAATCGCGCCGGGAATGGAGTCTCGCAGCTGACGCGCCTTTTCCTCCGCGCCCAACATTCCCTCTTCTCGAGGCGTGTTGACGATTTCCGCCCCCAGCGCCCGCATGAGAATCTGTTTCTCTTTGGAAAACTTGGTCGGGACGACGAAAATAACCCGATAGCCCCGGTTCAAGGCGGCAAACGCGATTCCCAGACCGGTGTTGCCGGCGGTTCCCTCGACGATCGCGCCGCCGGGCTGTAACAGTCCGCGCCGTTCAGCGTCTTCAATCATGTATTTGCCGATTCTGTCTTTAACGCTCCCGCTGGGATTGAACAATTCCAGCTTTGCAAAGAGGTTTACTCCTTCCGGGAGTTCGATATGGTTCAGTTTAACCAGCGGCGTGTTTCCAATAAGCGCTTGTGTTGATGGATAGTAACTCATTTTATAGTCTCGCTTTCTTTAATTGCCTGTTCAAGGTCTGATAACAGGTCGTCAACGTGTTCGATTCCAACGGAAAGACGGATAAGCCCGTCGGTAATGCCAACTTTTTGTCGAATTTCATACGGGATGGATGCGTGAGTCATGGTCGCCGGGTGACAGACCAGGCTCTCGATTCCGCCCAGACTTTCAGCCAGAGCAATTAAATGAAGAGACTTGAAAAACTTTTTGATATCGTAGTTCTCCTTGAGTTCAAAGGAGATAACCGCGCCGCCGTTTTTCGCCTGACGTTTGTTGATTTCGTAGCCCTGCGCGTCCGGCAAGCCGGGATAATAGACCTTCTTCACCGCCCTGTTTTCTTTTAGATACGCAGCAATCGTTTCCGCATTTTGAACGTGACGGTCAAGACGGACGGCAAGCGTTTTTATCCCTCGAATAAGAAGAAAAGAGTCAAACGGCGCCAAGACGCCGCCGGTAGCGTTTTGAATAAAAGCCAAGCGTTCCGCCAGACGTTCGTCTTTTACAACAACCAGGCCGGCAATCAGATCGCTGTGTCCGCCGAGATACTTTGTCGCGCTGTGAACGACAATGTCCGCGCCCAATTCCAACGGGCGCTGAAGATACGGCGTCATGAACGTGTTGTCTACAATAGTCAGAATTCCATGCTGTTTACTCAAAGCGGCAGCCCCTGCAATGTCAGTAACGGTCAGAAGCGGGTTGGCGGGGCTTTCGATAAGAATCGCCTTTACGTCCGGCGCAAGGGCTTTTTCCAGATTATCCAAATTGGTCGTATCGACGATGACGTATTCCAAGCCAAAGTTTTTGAATATCTTGTCCAGAATTCGGAAGGTGCCCCCGTAGACGTTGCTGGAAATGACTACTCTGTCTCCCGCTTTGAACAGATTCAATACGGCGGCAATGGCAGCCATTCCAGAGGCGAACGCAAATCCGTGAGTTCCGCCTTCCAGTTCCGCAATCAACGCCTCAACCGCCGCGCGAGTCGGGTTCCCGGTTCGGGAGTATTCCCAGCCGGTATTCTCGCCCAGTCCGCTCTGTTCGTACGTGGACGTCTGATAAATCGGGACGTTTACCGCGCCTGTCGTTTTGTCGCCGTAAATGCCGCCTTGAATGAACGCTGATTCAATATGATTGTAGGTTTTCATGATTGTTATTCTTTTTAATAAAAAAACCGCCGAGTGAACGCCGCAGCTTATAACTGCGGGTCAACATCGGCGGCGCCTGTGTTTTGGGGATTGAGGGATTTTCTAATAACGCTAATTAAGGCAAGGAATATTTATACTCTGGATTTAAAATGAAATTGCTCTTAAAGGCGTTTGCTGATTTTTATTAGAAATTCCGAAAAACAAAGAACGTTACCGCCGATTGTGTTTTAACAACACATCAAACAGTAACACATACACATGCCCATATCGTTAGAACGATTGAGAATCGAGGCAATGTCAGCAGAAATCACGGATTGATTTTTCATGTTTTTTTAACGTTTGGCGAAACGCCAAAATTTATTTAGTCTATCTTATCGACCAAATTATTAAATAACATTATACTTTTTTTGAAAAGCCGTCAATAGCCCCCGAGGAAAGATTTTTAAAATTTTTAGAAAATTTTCAAAAATTCATAATCGCAGCAACGACCGTCTTGTAATTACTCGTGGATTATAATACTATTAATTATTAGAGGTTGACTCGCGTTGTAGTTTGCGTTATGCAAGCTGATATCATGCCTCCAATTTATTTAGAAAACTATTATTAATAGTTCTAGATAACACAGAAACTCTGTGAAGATTGATAATATGAAAAGAGTAATAATTGGACTTGTACTGTTCGCTCTGGTTTTGATCGCGTTATTATTATGCGTCTTTTTTGCAATGATGATATTAGAACCGCGCAGTCGAGAATACCCCGTCGTTGAAGGCGTCGAAAAAACGCCTGTCAAAGAATATTTGCCCTTCTCGTTTTCTGGTGACGATGTAATTATCGCGAAATGCCAATGCCGATGTCTGACAAACGAGCGGGTTCCAGGACCCAATGCGCACGCATACGAAGGGGTTCTTATTTTTAGGGAGGGATTTACTATTGATCCTCAACAGCTTAAAAATGAGCGTACAGAGGATGAAATCAAAGCGCTTTTGAATGATTCAAAGGGAAAAGCGATTCCCATTTTTAATGAAATTAAAATGTATGGAAACGGGGACAATTGGAATGAGATTTCAACTCTCAAGCCCGGTCCGGAAGAAAGCGTTTGGGGTTATTATCGCGAGTCTGATCGGACGCTAATATTTAACATTCAGCATTATAACTAACAGGCGCATTTTTATATCGTTAAACTCTGGTTGAGTCCGGCACGCGGCAGTCCCCTGCCGCAACAAAAAACGCAGGGAAGCGTGTATACCAAAACGACGAAGCGGAAAACCTCCCCCGGATGGACTCCGCCCTCGGAGTCCTGCTTGACGGCAGCGCCGTCAAGCTTTCTATTGCGGACTTCGTCCGCGACCCGGAAAATTTTTCGGCTGCGGCGAAGTCGTTTCGCGGGGCTTTGGACAAGGCGGCGTCAAGCCGCCGCATTCCCCGAGCAAGCGAGCGCCGATTGTTTCTTTGTGTTTAAAAATACTTTGCGGACTTTGCGTAAGGTTATTCCGGGAACTTATAACAATCCGACTGAGCCTAATCGTTTCAGTTCCTTCCCTTCCGCCCAAGGAACTTTTTCTGTAACGATGCCGTGTTCAGGACAGGAAACTCGTCTCATAAAGTATACCAGGAATACCGGAATGCCCCACAGCATTGGAAAGTCAAAAAAACGGGTTCATCCGACAATTTGGCGCCTGTGAGCTAAAAAACAGATGTTTTGCCCGTCCAAAAGTATTTTTAACACGAAATACACGAAAAGAACGAAACAAACGAAAGGATTATTTTATAATCTTAAACTTTTCGTGATTTTCGCTTATTTTGTGTTTTTCGTGTTAAAAATCGAATGATTCACAAACGATTATTGATTTATCAATTAACCAATCGGCGAAAATCCGTTTAATCTGAAAAATTCGTGTACGGACCGACCTGCACAAACGCTAAGTACCAACTTACCGGAAGAGCCAAAAAACGCTCAACGCGGCTGGTGTTGTAAGTTGGACAAGGACGACCGCTACGGGGGCAAATGCCTTGGCTTTTTTTGCGTGGACGCATCCAAAATCGCAATTGCTGAATGCCTTTTCCATTATTTTTTCGCAATTTGTAGCCACAAACCCCTTGTAATAAGTCGTTGAATTGAATATACTAACCATCGGACAATGACTCCTGTTGTTGTCAAAAAAAGCATTATATAGCAACATGAAAAAATGTCCACCTTTTTTTGCTTTTTGTGGATTTTTACCCACAGATTTTGTTAGAGAGCCATTATAATAAAAGGAGAGGTTCAACTTGGATTGATGTGCTGAATGCTTTACCCACAAAAATCCCTGAAGGACCAAAACCTTAACTTTTCTTTAGGAGAATGAACATGAGAAAAACAATTTGGATGGCATTGATAATGCTGTCCGCGATGACCGTTTCCGCCGCTGAGCCGAAATTCACTCAGAAGGAACTGGCCTACATGCCGGCGACAGCGCAGATAGCGCTGTTCAAGGCGGGGGTCATCACACCGTCTGATGTACTGGAAGCCCAGATCGCTCAAGTACAACAGTACAACGGCGTTTATAACACTGAACTCCGTGACCTGGAAAAAGAACTGAATACTTTCAACGCCGGTAAGATCAATGCCATTTGCTTTGACCGTTTTGCCGAAGCCCGCAAGGCTGCGAAAGCTGCGACCGAACGCTACCGCAACGGCACAGCCCGTCGTCTGGAAGGCGTGACGGTGGGAGTCAAGAACGAAAACAGCGTGGTCGGAT
>JAZRTH010000976.1:0-6897 GCA_045651945.1 Thermoguttaceae bacterium | reverse complement strand
TTAAATGAAGATGGCTACTATTGGCTTTTAGATTCTCAATTAGTAGTTGTCGCCGTTTGCATTTACGAATTGATAAAAAAGCGATCGCAATGATAAAAGCAATTATTGATTCATACCAATTAAAATGACCATAGAAGATATTAAAAAAGCAGTCCTGGAGATCGTTGAGCTGTATCCGATAAGCCGAGTAACGTTATTTGGTTCTCGGGCTAATGGATCGGCGCGTCCTGACAGCGACGTCGATTTTATTATTGAATTCAATAAACCCGTTACTCTGATAACAATCTCTCAAATTACCGAGACTTTAGAAAATCTGCTCCAAACAAACGTAGATGTAATTCACGGTCCTGTCAGAGAAACGGATTTATTGGAAATCGACAAGGAGGTTGAGCTTTATGCAGCGTAGAGATTATATTGTTATCAATAAAATCCTGTCAGAGATTGATATTGCTTTTGACATGGTAGGCGACAGCTCTCTTTCTGATTTTTTGAATAACGAGATGCTTCAGCGGGCTGTCAGCATGACGGTTATAAATATTGGCGAGCTTGTGAAAACCATTACGGACGAAACCAGATTGGAATACAGTAATATTCCGTGGAAAGCCATTGCTGGCATGCGCGATATTGCAGCTCACAAATATCAGACGTTAAGAATGGAAGATGTTTATAATACTGTTATAATTGATCTTCCTTCTCTTAAAACTCAACTGCGCGACATTATTGATAATTGTGATTAACGCCTACGTTCTCGAGGAGTAGAACAAGCTTTTCAATGAACGTAATCGCTTGGAAAGTTTACGAAATCCAGAAGCTCTTCTGAGTACCCGTCCGGGGGCGAAACTGTATCTTTATCAATCGTTTTTTCTAACGGGATTCTGGAAATCTTATCTGCTAAAGAAGAAGATTCTTTTTTCTGAAAGCTCAATAAATAGACGTTATACGCCAGCAGATGTTCGATGGCGTCTTTTGTAATTGATCCATATTCTTTATTTTCGCCGCGTCTTAACCGGTCTCGAATCTCGTAAACAAGCATTCTTGAGTCGTCCCAGCCGGCTTTGCTTGAACAATAACGAACTGGTCCGTAATAAAGAGTAAAACCGTGTCCGAAAGCGTATTTCCATTGAGGGTCTTTTTGAAAAGAGAATCCGTATTCTTTTAGCATTAAAGAATAATCCGTTTCTTCAATGTGGGAATAAAAGCAAACCGGTCCCATACAGTAACGCGTTCTGAACTTTCCAGAGTATACGTCATAATGACAATGAACGTCATACCCGAAAATGCAAAACGCAATTACAAAAATCGCTAACAGGATTATCAAAACTAGAACGACAGTTTTCTTGTATTTTCCCATTCTGAATTGGGGGGAGTAAGGAATCGCGGACAAGCGCAAGTTTAGGTTTGACGATTTGGGCGTATCGCAAAAATGCGTTACACGCTTTTCTCTTATTTTAACCAAACGAAAAGCAAATGTCAAGGGGAAAAGAAAAGTGTATTAAATGAAGAATTATCTATATTGTATATAATAGCGTATTTAAGTAGTGAGAGGGGAAGGCTTTAGTAGCATATGTAAGATTTCGGATTGACAATACAGAATTTTTTTCTTTTTGTCGCTTGAAAAAACTTTCGGTCGCCAGCAAGCTGGCTCCCTATTATAGAAGTTTTTTCAAGCGTAAATAATATGAGGGGAAAACCTTTTTTGAAAAAAAGGTTCTTCCCCTCAAACTCCCCTTTCCAAAAAACTTTAATAAGGAAAGAGAAAACGGAAAGAAGACGGATAACTAATCGGCGAAAATCCGTATTTTCCCGGGAGCTTACGCATCCCGGCTCGCCAAAATCCGTGTACGGACTGACCCGCAAATAACCATCGACCAGCGCTTGCGTCAATTGCTAATTGCAAATTGCTAATTGATAATTATTTCAGCGCCCTTCTCAGGTACTTGGCTCTTAGCAGGTCGCGGTCGGAGGCGTCCAGCTGTGAGCCTTCCATGAGCTGCAAGTGCGCCGGCTGAACCCGTAAAAAGAGCATGTCCAGCACGGAACGCTCGACGCCTTCTACAACGCCCATGCAGACGCCCAGCCGCACGTTCGACAGCAGCGCCAGCGTCTCTGCGGTTTTAATCGACTGCGTGTTGCGTAAAATCTCCAGCGCCCGATTCGCCCGGTCGGTAATGGATTCCCGATTCTCTTTGAGCAGATACGTCCGCGCCTGTCGTTCGTAGTCGACAATATGCGGAACCATTTTCATCAGCAGCCCGACGAGGTCTTCTTCTGAATATCCCAGCGTAACCTGATTGCTTATCTGGAAATAGTCGCCGTCCGCCGGCTCGCCTTCTCCAAACAGCCCGCGAACGACCAGCGCCGATTTATCCATTGCGTGACGGACTTTTTCCATCTGTTTGGTCAGCGTCAGCGCGGGCAGGTGCATCATGACGCTGGCGCGCATTCCGGTGCCCAAATTGGACGGGCAGGCGGTCAGGTATCCGAGTTTGTCGTCGAAGGCGTAGACGACTTTCTTTTCCAGAAAGCGGTCGATTTCCTGACAGCGCGCCAGCGGCGTTTGCAAGTCCAAGCCCGGCGCGATAGTCTGAATTCTCAGGTGGTCTTCCTCGTTAATCATGACGCACGCGCTTTCGTCTGCGGCAATGCAGGCGGCGGAATGCGTCAGGGTTGACATTCCGAAATTCTTGCTGATCAAATGCCGTTCGATTAACATCTGACGTTCCGTCTCCTTCAGTTCGTTCATTCGGAACGAGCCGGAATCCGCCCCGAGAATTTCAGCAATAACCGGGGTCAGTTCGTCTACCAGACGTTTGGAGTCCGCAACGCTCAGACGGCTTACGAACGGATACTCCGCAACGTTTCGCGCCAGGCGAACGCGGGACGAAATGACAACGTCTGAATCCAGACCGTTTCCGAAACATGCCGTTGAGGATGCTGCCAGGGATTGTATGTTCATGGGTGTTTGTGGTTAAGGTTGGTTATGCGAGGATGCTGTTCGCAGTCGTTCTTCCTGTCAGTCAGAACGCTTTAGAAAATTCCTCCGGGTATATAATCATCTGAATCGTCGACGTTATCGTCGTCATTGAGTTTGTCGATTGAGCTTGTATAATAACACATGATTTTTCCATCGACTATTCTTGCTTGACAAAATGTGGTATAAGGCTTAAAATCAATGTCAATTACCGTAGAAAAATTATCATGCTGAATCGAGGCTGGTAAAAGAATATAATCTACTACAAGGTCTAACGTATTATTCTTATAGCCTAACTCGCTAGCGCTAAAAGAATTCGCGACTTTGACCGTATAAACTGTTTTTCCCGTTCGAGAATCCAGACAATGCAAATACATCGCTTTGAAACCAGAGTTATAATTTGGGTTTAAGGAAACTTCAAGCGCGAATAATTTATCGTGAAAAAAATATCCTGAATTTTTCCATATAGAATGGTTGTTGTTCCATGCTCGCGTCCAGAGGACTTTGTTCCCGTTGTTGCGATCAATGCAAATCAGGCTGTTGCTTGCAGGTTCAAAGTCTTGGGGAACGCGACCTGAATAAAGAACAGATTCAGCGCTGGTATAAGGAGCGTCATCGTCTTCGGAAGTTTCTAAATCACAAGACTCTTGAAAACGAACTCCTTGCAGAAACGCTGTCAACCCGGTTGACGACTGAACGGTAAATGGAAGTCGTTTTATACAATCCTGTTCTTTAGATTCGTATTTGTGATAATACAAATATTTTCCAGAATACATAACGCCGTTTATTTCCACAGGACGAGCGTCATACAGACCATACTGATTACATAATAAATAATCCTCTGGATTCTCTTCTACAGAGGGGTCATTTTCTGGATCGTCCTCAAAAGATGAAGGTTCGGACGGTTTTTTTGCCTTATTTATTTCTGATTGAAGTTCTGCTAAATAATTCGCCAGGACAACTTCTTTCCCGTCGTAACGCGTCATGGATTCTGGAAAAGGAAATTTCGGATCGTCAATAACAATATTTTTAGAATTGACAATGGCTTTGGCTGTGGGGAAAAGACGTTTGAACGCTTCAAGGTCGGTTTCTTTATCCGACTCTTTTTTCAAAACAATATCTGGAAAATATCCTCGGATTTCGACAATTAGAAGCCTCACGACCAGTTCCGCCTCCGCAACGCGAGTCTTTTCTGACGGGTAGGTGTATTCCCAATGGTTTCTCTGCTTATGGTCGGTTATTTCCGGACGAATGGAGCTAAACCAGTAATCCATGGCGATAAGCGCAGCGCTTTGCGCTGCCAGCGCGTCGCCCAGTTCCAGAGCAATAGCCGGGGCTATGCTTGATCCCGGATAGCAGCGTCGGACGTCGTCCAGTTTCGCCAGCCGCAGCTGCGGGTCAGTTGTTTTATTTGCCTGTTCGTACGCCGCGTTTGCCGCTTCGTCCTGAATCTGACGGTATATTTTGACTTCGCTGTCCGTCAAGCGCCGATTGCGTCCTGTACTGAGCGCCCATTCAATTGGAGACCATTGAGTTGTTGTTACATTGTGGCTGTAGTCGTCCGATTCCGTTTTGGCGGGAAAGAACGTTCCGGGGTTTTCTTCAACCAGACGAATCGCGTCCTGCAGGGCTTGCCGATAATCCGGGTTGCCAAAAATCTGATTGGCTTTTTGAATGACTGCTTCTGACGCTTGATTAAAGAAACCTCTTGGAGAACCGTCCATAGCCTGTATGGACATATCGTCATATTCCTTGTCGGCGTCTTCTTCTATGTCGAACGAGTCGTCTTCGTCGGCTTCATTTTGAACGCTGTCGATTTGAGCGCCGCCCGCCGGGGCGTCCGCCATCGCGATTGCGCCTGTAAAGGCGAATAACGTCAGGAGCAGGATAAAGTTAAGGTGGTTTCTCATGATAAAAGTTGCGAGTTGCGAGTAGCGAGATAATCTATTTTTCAAATTTTTTAGCCAATTTCTAAAAATCTACTTGAAAACAAAGTGAGAATAGTTTATATTAATAATACGCGATTTAATCTCGTTCAGCAGAGAAATTGTATTATTAACAGGAGGACATTATGTTTGGAATGCCTGGAAGACCGATGAGAAAGGTTTGCGCTAATTGCAAAAACACGTATATCGAAGGAGATAAATACTGTCGGTATTGCGGAGCGAAGATGGGGAAACCTGCCTTCATTCCAGAAAACTTCGCCTGTATCTATGGACCGCCGCCCATCACGAGAGTTCATAAATGTGTAAAATGCGGGTACACTTGGACAACCAATCAGATGGTCGACAATGAACGCTACTGTCCGAAGTGCGGCGGTTCTGCCCCGGGTAAAGCAAAGGACGGAGAAGAGGGGGGCGCATTTGCTCCTCAAGAATCGGCTCCGGTCTTGAAAGAGCATTTGGATAACGTTCAGGGATACCTGGACAACGTTCGAGAGTACGTGGACAACGCCTTCGCGAGAATGGAAGACGAGGAGAATAAAGACGCATAACGAGTAGCAAATGGATTGAAAGGCGGTAATGGAGTTCGCGATAGCGAACGGAATTACGCATTCGCCGGAACGGCGAACAAAAGCTGCGATAATAAAGATTGGTTCGCCTTCGGCGAACTGTGTAACTGTTTTTTCCGGGGGCTTACGCACCCCGGCTCGCCCGGTCGCTTCGTTACCGCCTTCCATTAATTGTTTGTGGAGACGTTGAATGGATGTAACAGAGCTAAAACGTTCGCAGCTTGAAGTTGTCGCGCAGCACAGGGAATCCCTCCGAAAATCCCCGCATCTTGAGTGGCTGTTTTTTGAAATTACCAATCGCTGCAATCTTCGATGTCGGCATTGCGGGAGTAACTGCACCGCTCATGGTCAGACGCTGACTGTTGAGGATATTCAAGGCGTCCTGGGAACCATTCAGGGCGAGAAACCTTCAATCTGCTTAACTGGCGGCGAGCCGGTGATGCATCCTGCTTTTTTCGAGATAGCTCAATGCGTTCGGTCGATGGGGTTCTATTGGGGCATGACGACAAACGCGACGCTGATTGACGACGTAATCGCAGAGAATCTTAAACGAGTTGGAATGTCTACGGTATCGGTCAGTCTGGACGGTATGGAGCGCTCGCACGACGCCCTCCGGCAGCGGAAGGGCAGCTGGCGGCTTGCTCTGCGCGGGCTGAAAGCTCTGCAGAAGGCGGGGTTCGAACCGCAGGTTACGACTGTGTTACATCGAGACAACTTCAACGAACTGGACGAGTTGTACAACATGCTCTCTGAGATGGGCATAACCAACTGGCGGCCGATCAACGTAGAGCCGATTGGACGTGCCTGCGAGTCGAGCGACATGCTGTTAACGCCGGAACAGTTTGGTCAATTGATTTCTTATATACGGAACAAGCGGTTTGACAACGCCAACAAAATGGAAGTAACGTTCGGGTGCTCGCATTACCTCGGGGTAGAGAACGAGCGCATGGTTCGCGATCATTATTTCCTCTGCGGAGCGGGAATTTTGGTCGCCAGCGTCCGAAGCAACGGCGACATCTGCGCGTGTCTGGATATCGAAAACAGACCGGAGCTGGTTCAGGGAAATATCAAGACAGACAACTTTATGGACGTCTGGCTGAACCGTTTTCAGGTATTTAGAAAAGACCGCACCGCCGACTGCTCCAAATGCGTCAATTGTTCTCAACGGTTTATTTGCGGCGGCGATTCAACCCATACGTGGGACTTTGACCGCAGCCAGCCGCTATTGTGCTATGAGAACTATCGTCAGTTTCTGGAATGACGCCCCGCCCAAGTTCGCCTGACGGCGAATGCGTAATTCCGCTCCCGTTGGTCGCTCCATTACCGCCTTCCAATCCACTTGTTACTCCCTACTGCCTACACTCCCATGAAACGAGAATTGAGAAAACTGTTTGACTCGCGCGTCGAGGCGGTT
>JAZRTH010000975.1:0-9439 GCA_045651945.1 Thermoguttaceae bacterium | reverse complement strand
TTCCTTCATCGTTGAATCGAGCGCCCAACTTCGTCGCTTTGCCGCAAAGCGGGCAAACAAACATAATGTTGGAAAGCTGAACCGGCTGCTCGATCTTCAGGATGCCGCCGCGCGGGTTACGCTGACTCGGCTTGACGTGCTTGCTAACCTGCTTAACTCCGGCGACAACTGCGCGTCCGCTTTTGCGGTCAATGCTCATGACCTTGCCGCGCTTGCCCTTGTTCTTGCCGGTGATAACTTCTACGGTATCGTTAACTTTAATTCTCATCACACAACCTCACTGGCAAGGGAAATAATTTTCATAAAATTGCGTTCACGCAGTTCTCGAGCAACAGCGCCGAAAATACGGGTTCCACGAGGATTATTGTCTTTATCAATAATTACCGCGGCGTTGCTGTCAAAACGAACATAACTTCCATCAGTGCGGCGAACCGGAGACTTGGTACGAACGATTACCGCCTTGACAACAGAACCTTTCTGGATGTTGCTGCCAGGAATGACGCTCTTGACTGAGCAAACAATCACTTCGCCCAACTTGGCGCAGCGTTTGTGAGTTCCGCCAAGAACCTTGATGCACATCAACTCTTTGGCGCCCGTGTTGTCGGCTACAGTAAGCCGCGTTTGCATCTGAATCATTTTAACACCTTAACGTATTGTTAAATAACTTTAATAGTCGTTAACTACTGCCGCTATTACTTGCGGCAATAACTTAATTGACGAATTTTATTTGTTTTGCGCCGCTGCGCGAAGAGCTGAAATATCAATAATTTCGCCCTTTTCAACGATACGAACGAGATTCCAACGCTTCATTTTGGACATCGGACGAGATTCTTCGATTTCGACCGTGTCGCCCGTCTTGGACTCGTTGTTTTCGTCGTGGGTAATGCAGACCGTCTTGCGCTTGATATACTTCCCATACTTAGGATGCTTTTCCAATCGCGAAATTTCAACGCGACGCGTTTTATCCATTTTGTCGGAGGTAACCAGACCAATAAACAACTTCTTCGGCATTTTTATACCTTTGTTTTCTTATAATTTTCCGCGCTGACAGAACTATCTGACAACGTATAAATTTGCGAAACAACTATTTGCCCAAACCAAGCTCGCGCTCTCTCTGGACCGTTTTAATCTTGGCGATGAGTTTACGATTCTTCATCAATTCAGTCGGCGTGTCCAGACGTTCCATCTGGGACTTGATCCGAAGACGAAACATCGCATTGCGGGCTTCTGCCAAAGTCGCATTGAGCTGTTCGTCGCTCATTTCGCGAAGTTCGGATGTTTTCGTTAATGACATTTTACTTCTCGCTATTTCTGTTAGACGCCCAACAAAACGCTGGACGAGTTCCAAACTACATTACTCGACGCGATACCATTCGAACCGGAACCGGCATCTTGTGAGCAAGACGCGCCAAACACATGCGAGCTGCTTCTTCAGTTGTACCGCCGATTTCATACAAAATCGTTCCGGTGTGAACTACGGCTGCCCAATATTCTGGTTCGCCTTTTCCCTTACCCATACGAGTTTCCAACGGCGTGCTGGAAATCGGTTTGGTCGGGAATATTCTTACAAACAGTCTGCCTTCGCCGCGAAGGTATTGTTGAGCAGCGATACGGCCGGCTTCAATTGTTGCAGCGGGAATCCACCCAGCCTGCAGCGTTTGCAATCCAAAGTCTCCAAAGACGACGCGGTTACCGCGAGAGGCGTTACCTCTTAGCCGTCTTCTTTGTTCCTTTCGATGCTTTACTCTCTTTGGCATATTGGCCATCGTTATTGTCCTCACTGTAAGCGCCCAGGTTTATCCAGACTTGAATTCCGATGTGTCCCTGAGCAATTTTGGCTTCACAAAAACCGTAATCAATATTCGCACGCAACGTCGACAGAGGAATCGATCCCTCAATCGCTTTTTCCGTACGAGCCATATCAGCTCCGCCCAAACGGCCGGACAACTGAATCTTAATTCCCTTAGCGCCGTCCTTTTCCTTCATGGTAAGCTCCATCGCCTTTTTCATGGCGCGACGGAAGCTGGCGCGTTTGATCAACTGTTCGCCAATGTCCTCGGCTACCAGCTGAGCGTTCAATTCAGGTCGTTTGATTTCGGAAATCGTCAGATTGATCCGACGACCTGTAATCTTCTGAAGCTCATTCTGAAGAGCCTCAACCTTTTCGCCTTTCGGACCGATCAACTGACCGGGACGAGCCGAGAAAAGGATAACCTTGACTTCATCGCGAGTTCGTTCGATCTCGATCTTCGAAATCATCGGATACATCGCGCGACCAACGTTGTTTTTACGAGTCTTGATGAACTCACGGATTTTAAAGTCTTCGACCAGCAGATCGGCGAATTCGCGCTTGTTAGCGTACCACCGACTCTTCCAGCCAAGGAAAATACCCGTGCGATATCCAGTAGGGTTGACTTTCTGTCCCATAATTCAAATCTCTTTTAGACTCTCGTCTGGTATAAACTTTTTGCTGTTACAAGTACTATTCTTTAGCCTCAATTTCGGATTCACTTTCAAGCGTTACACTCAAATGTGAAATTTCCTTGACAATGACGGAAGCCATTCCACGAGACTTCGGACGCATGCGTTTAATCATGCGAGGTCCGCCGTCAACGCGAGCGTCAATAACGACCAGGGATTCCAAGTCGGCAACATGTCGGTCTTCCGCGTTGGCAATAGCGCTTTTAAGGACCTTTTCCAACATTCGAGCGCCGCGATTCGGGAAAAATTTCAATGCGTCAACAGCTTCCAGAGCGTATTGACCGCGAATGATATCCGCAAACGGGCGAACCTTTTGGGCGCTAATGTGAGCGAATTTGTGAATTGCTTTGTATGACATTATATTACCTGTGAAACTCTAATTTAGGTTACGGCAAACTTGAAATTCTTTACTATTTCTTGTTGCCCTTGCCAGCGTGACCGCGGAAGATTCGCGTCATCGAAAATTCACCAAGCTTGTGACCAACCATTTCTTCGGTTACAAATACTTTGTGAAAAATCTTGCCGTTGTGAACCATGAAGGTGTGTCCAACAAATTCCGGAACGATTGTGCAGGCTCTTGCCCACGTCTTGATCGGTTCCTTCGCATTCGTCTGGTTAAGCTTATCAACCTTGGCGTACAGTTTCGGGTCAACAAAGGGACCCTTTTTCAATGATCTACTCATGTTTTATACTCAATCCAAAAAAGGAAAACCTTTGTTACTTGACCAACTTCAAAATGCCATAACGGCGACTGCGGCGTCGGCGAACAATCGCGCGATTGCTGGCCTTGTGACGATTTCTCGTAGGTCCGCCTTTGGTCGGCTTGCCGGTGGGGGTTACCGGGTTGCGTCCGCCCTTGGTTCGGCCTTCGCCACCGCCGTGCGGGTGGTCGATCGGGTTCATCGCAGTGCCACGAACGTGAGGCTTTTTACCCATCCAGCGTTTACGACCGGCTTTGCCGAGAACGATGTTCATGTGGTCGCCATTGCTGGTAACTCCGATTGTCGCCATGCAGGCAACCGGAATACGACGAATTTCGCCAGAGGGAAGAGTAATCTGAGCCCAGCCGGAATCGCGGGCAACCAACGTTGCATAAACGCCAGCAGCGCGGCACAAACGAGCGCCTTGACCAGGCTGCATCTCGATGTTGTGAATATTCGTTCCCAACGGGATTTCAGTCAAAGGAAGGCAGTTGCCCAACGTCGGAGCAGAGCCAGGACCGCTGACAACTTTGTCGCCCTTCTTCAGTCCGTTCGGAGCGATGATGTATCGCTTTTCGCCGTCAACGTAGTTCAGCAGAGCAATACGCGCTGAACGGTTCGGGTCGTACTGAATGGAATCAACAACAGCCGGGATGCCATACTTGTTACGGCGAAAATCGACCAAACGATAAGCGCGTTTGTGCCCTCCGCCACGGAAACGGCACGTTGTAACGCCCTGATTGTTGCGTCCGCCAGTCTTCTTCGCCGGAATCATAAGAGATTTTTCCGGCTTGTAATTCGGGGTCAAGTCCGCGAAATCACTAACCGTAGCTCCTCGTCGTCCCGGGGTAATCGGTTTATATCTGATAATTCCCATCTTAAACTCGCTTTATATATTTGGTTAAATTTATTCCACTCACTATCGACTATTAGTAGTAATCGATACGATTGTGTTCCTCGTTGAGGATAACAATCGCCTTTTTCCAGTCGCCTGTATAGCTAACGCCGTTACGCGTGCGGCGAGCCTTGCCTTTACGAGTCTGCGTGTTGACTTTGTCCACCTTAACGTCATCAAAAAGCGCTTCAACGGCGTTTTTAATGTCTGTTTTGGTTGCCAGCGGATTGACCTCAAAGCAGTAGGCGTTGGTTCGTTCTGATTTGTGATACCCTTTTTCCGTAACCAACGGACGCAGAATAATCTGCTCGGGTTCGAGAACCATTTTTGTCTTTTTTGTTTCTACTGGTTTACGTTTCATTTTCTTACCTGTTCGCCTAAGCGAAAATTACTCGATTATTGTTCAGCCAACCTTGAATAACTCAGTTCTTATCCTGAGCAACCTTGCCGCGGAATGCATCCAGAGCGGCTTTGGTAATCAACATGCGCTGCGGCTTGAGAATGTCGTATGCATTCAATTCTGAAACCGGTTTTACGCTCGCTCCAGCAATGTTCCGGACCGATTTGTAAATGTTTACATTGTATTCAGCAATGGCGAAGATCGTCGTAACGTCGTCCAGCTTGAGAGCTTTCAAAACGGAAGCGAAATCATTCGTCTTGGGAGCGTCAATTGTGTAGTCGTCCAGAATGACGAGTTCACCATCGTCAATCTTGGAGCGAAGAGCCATGCGAGTCGCGAGCTTAAGAGCTTTGCGATTCATGCGATACGACCAATCGGGGTTATCGATGGCAAAAGCGCAGCCGCCGCCAACGCGGACGTTTGTGCGTTTCATACCAGCGCGGGCGTTGCCCGTTCCCTTCTGACGATACATCTTCTTTTTGCTGCCGGCGACGTCTGAACGTCCCTTCGTCTTGACGCTGCCTTGACGAAGGTTGTTGCGGTACATAACAACAGCGTCATGAAGAAGCTGCTTTGTTACCTTGTCAGCCAGTTCCGTCGTGTCGATTTCGTATTGTCCGACCTCTTTACCGGTCTTGTCAACTATGGGGATATTAGCCATAATTCAACCAACTTTTCCTAGTAGGAGTCTAATCAATCCTGCTGTCAGGTTCGATTATCGTCCGATGTATGTAAAATTAACTTGTTTGTACGATAATGCCGATCTTTTCTCTATACCTTGATCCAGTTATTCTTTTGTGGTGTAATCAATAAGAACTTCCGGGAAGGGCTTGGGAGCGGGGAGATAATTACTCGGTCTGACTTGGACGTAACCTCCATTGGGACCAGGAACCGCGCCGTAGATGAGAAGAAGATTATTGGCTTTGTCTGCCTTGACGATTTTGATGTTGCGCGTTGTGCAGCGAACGTTGCCGTATTGACCAGAGCTGCGAAGACCTTTTTGTACGCGAGACGGGTAAGCGCTGCAGCCCGTTGAACCAGCGTGACGATGGCATTTTTTAACGCCGTGCGTCATACGCTGACCGCCAAAATTATGGCGTTTCATGGTACCGGCGTAGCCGCGGCCTTTGCTTAGAGCCGTAACGTCGACAGAAGCAACTCCATTGAAGACGTCAACGTCTAAAACCTGACCAACTTCAAAGCCTTGCGGCGAAACGCGAAATTCGCGAACGAACGCCTGCGGCTCGCAGTTGGCTTTCTTGGAAAGTTCTGATCCAACTTCCTGAGCCTTCTTGGCTCGTTTGGATTCGATATTGGCAACGTGTCCGCGAACAGACTTGGAAACGGAATTACGGGCTTTATTTTTGAAGCCAATCTGAACCGCTTCGTAAGAATCTGTTTCCTTATTCTTAAGTTGCAATACCGGGCACGGACCAAGCTGCAGAACCGTTACCGGGACTGCGCGTCCTGATTGCGTATACACTTGAGTCATTCCGACCTTCTGGCCGAGAAGTCCTATACCGTTCATTTTCATTCTCCAGTATTTCTTATCTGTTAGCGATTTGTCGCCTTAATTTTGATGTCAACTCCAGCGGGAAGGCTGATCTTGTTCAGAGCTTCGATGGTTTTCGCAGTCGCCTGAATGATGTCAATGAGACGTTTGTGAGTGCGAATTTCGAACTGCTGACGAGCCTTCTTGTCTACGTGCGGACTGGAAAGAACCGTATAACGCTCGATGCGGGAAGGAAGAGGAATCGGACCTCTGACTATCGAACCGGTGCGCTTGGCGGTATCCATGATTTCGTTCGCGCTCTGATCCAGAATGCCGCTTTCATAAGCTTCCATTCTGATTCGAATTACTTCTAAACTTGTACTCGACATTTATATCTCCTATATGTTCTATAGTCGGTTATGCTGTCAATATCGCTATTGACCTGCGTTTGATTCCTCTTGTTTTCAAAGATCGTTTCTTTTCGGTCGCAGCGTTGGGGGCTGACGACTTGCCTGAAACTTACAAAGACGGGGCAGATTATACAGTAATTTCTACTCCTGTCAACCGTCTGGAACGCGAAGTTTCAAAAAATTTTGGAAAATTTTTTGGTCTCTCGCTAATTTTTTGGCTAAACGACAATCTAAAATTCCGGAGTACTGTCTCCCCCGAGCTTGCGCTTATTGTTCCAAAAGGAACCAGGTAGGAATTTTAACTTTTAACTTACGCTTACCGTTTATTGCAAGATTCAACGGCAGTCCGTAAGCTCAACGATTTCGTTTTGGGACGTCTGCCCCGCGCCACATCAGGCAAGTTTCAGAATAATAACACATCTTTCCGTTTTGACAATGGGGGGAACGTCATTTTTTAGAAAAATCTTCTCGTTATTTAAAGGTTTCTTTTCATTCTCCTATATTTTCTCCTTTTCCTCTTGTCAACTGGTATATTATCCGCTATTATGGCTCTTTAGAGCGAAATAGGGTCAAATACGCTCAAAATCCATAATTCATTTATTTTTACCCATGTACATACTTATTAAAATCATTATATTGGCAATCGTTCAAGGCATTGCGGAATTCCTCCCAATCAGCTCTTCCGGGCATTTGGAGGTAATCAGCTCAGCGCTGGATGAATTGGCAAAATTCGACCTGGACAGCGGCCTGGATTCGTTAACCGTCAGCGTTATTCTCCATTTGGGAACGCTCATGTCCTTGCTGGTCTTCTATTGGCGAACGCTTCTGGACATCGTCCTGAAATTGCGGTTCAAGCTGGCGTTTTTGCTTATTTTAGCGTCCATACCCGCAGCGCTTGCCGGCGTTTTGCTTCACGACTTTTTCGAGGACAACCTGAGCAACCTTTGGATCATCGGCTGCATGTTTATTTTAACGGCGATTTTGCTCATCGCGTCGCAGAAGTTTTCCAGACGCAAAGCGGAAAACGACGAGTCTTCGGAAACGCCTCAAACGATTGATTCTAACGCTTCGACAGAAACGGTTGTCGAAGAATTAAGCTCAATTTCGTGGGGTCAGGCGCTTGTAATTGGCATTTTTCAGATGTTTGCGATTCTTCCGGGGCTTTCCCGAAGCGGGTCGACAATCGCCGGCGGTCTGTTTTCTGGACTAAAGCAAAGCGCCGCGGCAAACTTCTCCTTTTTAATGGCGATTCCAGTAATTGGGGGAGCGGGACTTCTGGAACTGCTCAAACTAATCAAACGACATCAAGCAATCCCGGTAACAGAGCTGTCAATTGGCTTTTTGGTTAGTTTTATTGTTGGATTGTTCGCTTTATACTGGGTTATCAACTGGATTAAAAAGGGCAAGCTGAACTGGTTCGCGTACTGGCTTTTCCTCATGGCGGCGTTTTCGTTTTGCCTGGCTATGTTTTGACGTAACACCCTACCCCGCAGGCGCATCTTGGAGTTAAAATTAAATAATGAACAACACACAGGATTTTGAAGCAGTCGCTTTAATACACTCTGACGAATACGCGTTAATTTACCGCGGTCGATACGCCCGCTCCCTTGCCGGGCAGTCGGAAGACGTTTTGATTCAGCAGTGGATTAACCCTCATCTGTTTACAGAAGACTGCAAACAGCGGGAAGACCTCTACGCCTACGTTTCTAAAAACAGCCCTAATTTGGCGCGTCTGATTGCGTACGATTTCAAATGCGGTCGGTACGTCTACGAGTCGTTTAGCTGTTCTCTGGCTCAGTATAATCGTTTTCTGGACGATGGCTCGCCGGTCTGGGAGCAGACGTGGCGCGACGCGGTGGCGGCGTTGTCTCAGCTTCACAGTTCGTATCTCAACCACGGAAATCTCAACGCTCACAGCTTCTATTTCCGTAAAGACGGTCAGCTGAAAATCGTGGGGATATTTCCCAACTTCAACGACGATTTCAAATACAACGTCGGAGCCAAACCGGAAGGGCGTTCATTCCTCGAACAGCAGTTCCAAAAAGACATCGCCGCTCTGTGCAGCATATTCCTTTCGGAACCGTATCGACATCTAATTCCTCAAGCGGATCAGGACGACTGCGCCAGGCTCAGCAAGGGCGAAATCAATCTGGAAACCGCGCTCCAGAATGCGGAAAAACGATTCAGCGCCGTAGTAAAAGCGAGAGAAGAAAAAGACCTTCAAGCCCGCAAACGCGCTCTCCAGGAAAAAGAAAACCTGGAAAAGCAGTACCGCAAAGGACCTGGGTTTATTTTCATGTCTATTCTTTGCCTCCTGGTTATTTTGGGAGTCATTGGCGTCAAATACGCTTTTGATCAAGCCAACAGCGAGAATGCGCCTGACTTCCCGGTACAAAACAATCCGTCTTCCGTAACAGACTTTAAAGACGAACTCCAGCTGGAAGCGGATAAAAAGAGTCATGAAGCCATTGGAGACGACGGAATCGTTCACACGCCGGAAGTTTTGCCGGGGCGAGAAATCCCTGCAGAATTGACCCGTCCGCCCGTTCTGTCAGACGAGCCGGATAAACAAATCTTTGTTGGGTACGTTACCAGCATTATGGGACCGCACGTTGTTATTTTCAACAAAAACAAGCAGGAATCCCTCAGTTTCCTCATGGACACAGATACAAAAATCATCTACGCCGACGGCACGTCGCGGCGCCAATCGGAAATTCGCGTTGGACAGGAGCTTGAGGTCGAATACGAACTGGGCAATCTGGACGAAAACGCCTACGCCCACGTGATTAGACTGCAGGACTAAAATAGCTGTTAGCCGCTAGCTGCTAGCTATTAGCTTGAAGATTGGATGTTCTCAACGTTTAACAGTTATCGTTGGAAACGGATAAAAAGCTAACGGCTAGAAGCTATCTCTTCCCCTACAGCAAATACCACTGACCGGAATACACAACCCAGATTCCGAGGGCTAAATTCGTTATCGCGTGAGCGTAAACGCAGTCCGACAGCGAGCGGGTTTTCCACGCTAAAAGCGTTATTCCGCAGAACCAGACGACGCCCGCC
>JAZRTH010000974.1:0-1834 GCA_045651945.1 Thermoguttaceae bacterium | reverse complement strand
TGCCTTGGCGATATGGAGAAAGCCGCCGGAAACGCTGCCGCCGCGCGGGAATGGTACGAGAAGGATCTGGAAATCAGCAAGCGGCTTGCCGAGATGATGCCGGATAACGTTCAAGCCCAGCGGAATTTGAGCGTTTCGTATGTGCGTCTTGGCGATTTGGAGAACGCCGTCGGAAACGCTGCCGCCGCGCGGGAATGGTACGAGAAGCTATTAGAAATCAGCAAGCGGCTGGCAGACCTGATGCCGGATAACGTTCAAACCCAGCAGGATTTGAGCGCTTCATACAATCGTCTTGGCGATTTGGAG
Organism: Thermoguttaceae bacterium; assembly: GCA_045651945.1. Taxonomy (GTDB): domain Bacteria; phylum Planctomycetota; class Planctomycetia; order Pirellulales; family Thermoguttaceae; genus RUG11551. Next base: position 1,528 of record JAZRTH010000974.1, on the reverse strand, counting down.
AGACCCGCCGGAAACGCTACCGCTGCACGGGAATGGTACGAGAAGCTATTAGAAATCAGCAAGCGGCTTGCAGAACAGATGAAGGGCGATGTTCAAGCCCAGCGGGATTTGAGCGTTTCGTACATTAAACTTGGCGATTTGGAACAAGACGCTGCCGCCGCACGGGAATGGTACGAGAAGGATCTGGAAATCAGCAAGAGACTTGCAGAACAGATGAAGGACGACGTTCAAGCCCAGCGGGATTTGAGCTACTCCTATATTTGCCTTGGCGATTTGGAGCGCGACGCCGGAAACGCTGCCGCCGCGCGGGAATGGTACGAGAAGGATCTGGAAATCAGCAAGCGGCTTGCAGAAAAATCGCCTGAAGATGTTACACTACAAAACGATTTAAAATACCTGAAAAGGCAATTGTTTCTTACCAGTCCTCGTTTCTTGAATACATTTGCATGTATCCTCCTTCTTTTTGTTGCATTTATTATTATATTATTCATTGTATTTATCGTGATGTTGGTCAAATGGCTCTTTTTCTAGTATCTGAAAAACGAACCTACCGACAAGACGTTCCTGCAGTGACAAATGTAAACCAATTCCGGCTCGGACACGCACTGCGTCCCAGCCACTAACCACTAACTTATAAGTGGTAAGTTTTGAGTGGTAAGTGGTAAGGACGCAAAGCGCTGTTCATACTTACCACTAACCACTAACCACTTACCACTAACCACTTACCACTACTCACTAACAACTAAGCGCTAGGCACTAAGCACTATGTCCAAAAAAGTCCCTGAAACGCTCGCGCTGCGAGTTCTGAAGAAATGCGATATTCCGTTTGAAGTTTTCGAGTACAAGTACGAACCGCGCGGCGGAACGAGGGTGTCGTCTCGAGAGCTTGGCGTCGACGAGCACGTTTGCATCAAGACGATTATTCTGGAAACTGACTCCAAAGAGCCGTTTATCGTCCTCATGCACGGCGATCTGGAAATTTCCACGAAGAACATGGCGCGGATACTGGGCGTGAAATCGGTCAAGCCGTGCGAACCCGCCGTCGCCGACAAACATTCCGGATACCAGGTCGGCGGCACCAGCCCCTTCGGAACGAAACGGAGAATGCGCGTTTTCGTCGAATCGACCATTCTCGACGAGCCGTTTATTTACATCAACGCCGGACATCGCGGCTTGCTGGTCAAAATCAACCCCAAAGACATCTCCAAAGCCTTGCCCATAGAACCCGTTCAAGTGGGAGTGAAAGAATAAGGATGATCAGGTTTTGTGCGGGTCAGTCCGTTCACGGATTTAACGGATTAAACGGATTATCACCGATTGGTTAACTGGTATAAAAGCTTATCCCGCATTTTGAGTCTGTTAGTAGAAAATTCGTTATAAAAATGTGTTTCTGTATAATGAGAGTAAATCACGATACAGAAACACAAGCCAAATTGAATATGGATGGATATATTCAATGGTTCATTCTACAGGGAAATGGAAAATCCAAAACCGGGTCTGCTGTAGTAAAGACCCGTTCCGGGATAGT
>JAZRTH010000973.1:0-3376 GCA_045651945.1 Thermoguttaceae bacterium | reverse complement strand
AAAACGTTACATACGACCTCAAGCCTGACCGCGACGACCCGACAGCCGTTGGAACACAGGAAATGGCTGACGCCATTTGCGAAGCAATGAATGATTAGTCAGCTTCTAGCTTTTAGCTCCTAGCCGCTAGCTTGGTTATTTTGGGTTCTTGCATTGCAGCACGAATCAGGTATATCAAGCTAATAGCTAGAAGCTAGAAGCTAGAAGCTAAAATTTCCGAATTCCACATTATAAATACTCCCATGACAACCCGCCGATCATTTTTAAAAACCGCCGTCGTCTCCACGCTGTCAGCCAGCGCTCTTTCCGCTCAAGTCAACGGAGAGGAATCAGAGAAGAAAGAAGAACCAACCCCTAAGCCCGACGGCTTTTACGTTGGCGCCGTTTCGGTCGATATTACGCCTGACCGTCCTGTTACACTTCCGGGACAGCATTTCACGCGCGTTTCAAACGGAGTCCGAACTCCTGTCGAGGCAAATATTGTCGCGATGGAATCCGTTAAAGACGGCGTCAGCACGCCTGTGATTTACATCAGTTTCGATGCGGTTGGCGTTTCGTACGTTTTTTGCCGCGCTTTCCGCGAGGAGCTAAAGAAAGTCCTCCCGGAAATTAATCCGGAAAACGTGAGTTTAAGCTGTACGCACACGCACACCGGCGCTAATTACTACAACGACCCCAAAGACGTGGGCGATGTTCCGAATCTCATGAACGTTGCAGAAATCCGAACTTTCACGCTTGCCCGCCTTATTCCTGCGGTCAAAAAGGCGTGGGATTCTCGCGTTCCCGCCCGATACGGGTTCGGGTTGAGTTTCGCAACGCTTGGTTTCTGCCGAGGCTGCGTATTCTCAGACGGCTCAACGGTTAACAATGCGGATTCAAGCGTTCCCACCTTTCGCGGTCTGGAAACCCAGTCTGATCCCGACGTAAACGTTCTGTGCTTCTGGAACGAAAAAGACGAGCTGATTTCGATGCTTATCAACGTTGCATGTCCGTCACAATGCAACGAAATCACGTCCAAACTCGACGCTGACTACTGGGGCGACCTGCGTCCTCAGCTGAAAGAAAAGTACGGCAAAGACGCTGTGATTTTAGGCTTCTGCAGCGCTGCCGGAGATCAAACGCCGGGCATCCGTTACCGAAAAGAAGCGGAACTCCGAATGCAAAAAATACGTGGGCTTGATCGCGCCGGGGAAATGGCGCGACGACTGCTCAAGGCGGTTGACGACGTTTACGACCTCATCGCATCCGACAAGAAGTCCAATCCGATTGTTACATTTGAGTATATTCCGCTTGAACTTCCCGGTCGAAAAATTACAGATGAAGAACACGAAAAAGACCTCAAAAGCCGTGCAGAGTTCCAGAAACTGTACGAACAAACGCACCAAGATCGTTTCAAAGGCAGACTTGCCTGGCTTCAGCTGGGGATTGACCGCTGGGAAAGACAGCAAAAAAATGGCGTTCCAACGCACAAAACGTTTATCTCCGTTATGCGTCTGGGAGAACTGGCGTTCTGTACGAACACGTTCGAGTTGTACGTCGATTACGGAATTCAGATCAAGGGACGTTCCAAAGCCATGCAGACGTTTCTTTTCCAGCTCACAATGAGTCCATGGGAATATTCCGGCTACCTGCCAACGGCAAAAGGAGTCAAAGGCGGCGCCTACGGAGCAGTTCCTTCCAGCAACTACGTTGGTCCGGAAGGCGGACAGATTCTCGTAGACGAAACGGTCGCAGCTATCGAACGAGCGTTTAATAGTAAATAGGGAATGGGAAATAGGGAATAGGGAGTAGTAATTCAACTACGGCGAATTTAAATTTATCTCTACTCCCTAACTCCTATTCCCTACTCCCTAACCCCTATATCCTAACCCTAGATATTGAAATGAAACGAAATATTGTTTTGCTGTTGTTTTCGGTTGTCGTATTAATTGGCGCAGCCGGCTGTTTCGAAGAAAAAGAACCGGAACAGGTTCAGGAACCGTTCGTTCCAGTTGAACCGGGAGTTCGATTGGAACGTCATTGTGACATTTTATGTCTCAATACGGAAGACGGGAGCCTGACCCCTCTGGAACAGCTTCAGGAAAAACTCGGCAAAGAATCGCTCGACAAGCTGGCAAAAGCAGCCAAAGACAAGATGCTCGACGTCTCTGTCAAAAAAGAATCTCTTCCAGAACCGGTCGAACGGTTTATGCTTCTCAACAAGAGCGTTCCCGCTCAGGTTATGGAGGCGATGAAAAACGCGAACATCCGAAATTATTCCGTCTTTTTGGTCAAGGTCGATACAAGCTACTACGCTGTCAGAACGTTTGAATATATCGGGCAGAACTACGAGCTGGACTGGCTTGATTTGACCAGAAATCAGGATTTTATCGAATGGAACAACGCCTGCGAAGAATGTCAAATTCCTGTAACTGGAAAATCGGGAGAAGGCGGACTGATTCAATGGTCGATTTCCGGGGACGAGATTCTGTATCTGCCGTTAGAGAAACGGGACAGGGAAGAGAAGGAAGACGAGGCAGTAGGCAATAGGCAGTAGGCAATAGTAGTTCGCCTTCGGCGAATTTAAAACTACGCCATTTCCTATTGTCTAAACTAATGCCTTCCGTTGATTTGATGATTAAAAAAGGCAGTAGGCAGTAGTAAAGATTTCCCTACTGCCTACTGCCTCTTGCCTACTGTCTACTTTACCTTGCAACGGTTGCGGTATTTCTGCGGCGGGTCGCCGAAAATCTTTTTGAACGAGCGGACGAAGTATTCAACCCGGTCAAATCCGGTTTTAAGAGCAACTTCGTTGACGGAAAAGTCTGTTTCCCGAAGAAGTTTTTCTGCCAGAGCGATTCGGAGACGATAGATCTCTTTTTCGACTGAATGACCGATCAGCGAACGGAACAGACGGTCTAATGTGCTGCGGGATACGCCCACTTCGCTGGCAATCCATTTGGCAGAGACGTCTTCATGGTAATGCTCTCGAATGAGCTGAAGAGCTTTGGCGCATTCTGCATTGTCGATAGCGATCATGTCGGTTGACGTTCGAGTAACAATGCCTGTCGGCTTGATTTTAATTGGAGAAAACTGCTTGTTTTTCGTGATCGACGCAGAAATCTTTCCTGTTTTCTCATATTCCTGAATTCTTTCTTCCAGAAGCCTGGCTGCGGTGAAACCGACTTCTTCTCCATTAATATCGAGGCTGGACAGGTTCGGCGTTGTCATGTTGCACAACAAAGAGTCGTTTCCCGTACCGAGAATAGCAACCTGATCCGGAATTGAAAGCCCCAATTCGTGACACGTTTGCGTCAGCTTGAGGGCCTGAATATCAGCGGCGCACCAGATGCCGACCGGCTTTGGCAGCGACATGAGCCAGTCTGACATGGATTTT
>JAZRTH010000972.1:0-8096 GCA_045651945.1 Thermoguttaceae bacterium | reverse complement strand
TACATGAGCAAATCCGCCTTGGAATCGAGCAGAACCGACCGCCGCAGCTTGTCGCTGTAATGGTCGTAATGCGCCAGCCGACGCAGCGACGCCTCTATTCCCCCGATGAGAACCGTACAGCCGGGATACGCTTCCCGGGCGCGCTGAGAATACACGTTGACCGCTCTGTCGGGACGCCGCCCCAGCTCCCCGTTGGGCGAATACGCGTCTGCCGAACGGAGACGTCTGAACGGCGTGTACTTGTTGACCATCGAGTCCATTGCGCCGGCGGAAATCCCAAAAGCCAGCCGCGGTCGCCCAAACTCCCGCCACGGCTGACAGCTATGCCAGTCCGGCTGGTCGAGAATCGCAACCCGATACCCGTGTTTGGAAAGCCATCGCCCCAGTATCGCCGCGGCAAAAGACGGGTGATCGACGTACGCGTCTCCGGTTACGAAAACCAGATCCACATAGTCCCAGCCGCGCTGACGCATTTCCTGAGCGGTCGTCGGCAGAAACGGGTTGTCGTTAGAAGTCGATGGGGATTTTGACGTCATCTTCTTTGCTGTACACGCTGGGGAACTCCTCGTTAATCAGAATTCCCTTTATATATTATAATCGGAAAGTTCCAAACGAACAGTGAGGGGTATTTTCTTTCGGAACGTCGATATTTTTATTGGATTAGAAAAAATTATCAATTAAAAATATTTTGTAAAAACATTTTTCAATTTTTTGCTCTATGTGTTTTTATTTCCTCTTGCAAAATCCCAAAAAAATGTTATAAAAGCGCTTAGAATCAATAACAATTTAATTTTTTTATCGTCTTTGAACGTATTTTTTGAAGCGTTGAAAGATTATCTGTTTTTGTATTGCGAATTGTATAGCAAATAAATATATTGTTCCCAGTAATCATTATGCAAAATACACATCGACAGGTTTTGACTGTTATTGAAACATCCACAGAATTTGGCCGCGGTTTGCTGAAGGGGATTTTAAATTATACGCAAACGATAGATACAAAAGTCCAAAAGCCATGGCGCGTTCGTCTGGATCAGCGAAGCGTACATGATGGATTGCCAAGCGATTTTGATTCGTGGCATGGAGACGGAATTATTTCACAAAGCAATACAATAGACTTATTTCGTCAACTCCAGAAAAAAAAGGTTCCTATTGTAGAACTGCTCAACAATGACGTTCCCAATGGCGTAAGTCTCAACTACGATTATGAAAAATCGACTCAGCTTGCCGCTTTGCATTTCTGTGACAGAGGTTTGGAAAATGTTGCCTGGTATGGTTCCAGCAATATCTGGTGGATTAGCCGAATGCGGGAATCTTTTATACAGGAATTGCGTAAACTGGGTCGCAAGTGCATACTTTGCCCAGACGATTTTTCTCAGGAAGACCAGATGCACCACCCTAAATGGAACGATTCCCATCGCAAGCTGCTCATTCGCTGGCTGAAAAAACTCCCGCTTCCGGTTGGCATCTGGGCGGCCTCCGACATGCTGGCTCTGCGTATAATTGAGACGTGTTACGATATTGGCCTGGACGTTCCCAATCAGGTAGCGGTTTTGGGAACGGGAAACGATTCGCTCTTGTGCAGTCTTTCTTTTCCGCAGTTGTCCAGTATAGACGTGAATGCGGAAAGAATCGGTTTTGTTGCAGCAGAATTGCTGGACAAGAAAATGAATGATCTGGCGTTCGATGCAGAATCGGTCGAGGAAAGAAAGACAATTCATCGCGCTCTTACCCCAAAGGGAGCGATTGCTCGTCAGTCAACGGATATGGTTGCGACAAAAGATCCGTTTTGCATTAAAGCAATCAATTTTATCCGCGAGCATTTTAAGGAAAAGATTTCAGCGGTCGACGTTGCCAATTTCGCAGAGATTTCCCGCGCCATGCTGGATCGACGATTTCTCGCCAGTTTTGGAAAGACGGTTAACAAAGTCATTAATCGTCTGCGAATGGAAACGGCAGAATATCTGCTGCTACAAACCGATCAAAAAATCGCGCTGGTTGCTGCCAATTCCGGATTCAATTGTTACGAATACTTTTTCCGAGCTTTTCAACAGCGTCACAGCATGACGCCGGAAGAATTCCGAGCCAGACGATAGCGATTGGCGTACGCTTCTTTTGCAATATAGAAGAACAACAAAAAAACAGCGGTGAAACAAAAAGCGTTTCCAACCGCTGTTTTTATTTTGACCTGTCAGGGCAGGGGGACGAACTGAAACGAGCTCTCTGATTGATTACTTTGGCGGCAACGGAATTCCATTCTTTCCGATTTCGGTTGAAGCAAGAAAGGCAATGCCGGCAAGGTATCGCAATAAAAAAATCACAAGGATATACGCCAACGTGTGAAACACGGCGTTTCCCCATTCCAGTTCATAGAAACACAAACACATAAACGTGCCAAAGGCGGCAAGAGCAATAGAACAAATCACCCACATCACCGTCGACTGACTGTTTAAAGTTCCGATGTGAATCAAATACGTTACAGCTCCCCACATGCCGGCATAAACCAGGGAAATAACGCCCGTTCTCCAGTAGAAGTCGAAACCGTGAATGGATTCCAGCATCTCGTCTTTTTTAACCAGCGGATACAAGCCTCCTACGATCACAGGCGTTACAATGCATAACCCCGCAGCGGCAATGAGAATGTTCTGGCTCAAAACGCCCCGCAGTAAATAAGTCAACAGGAGGACGCCCAGAATCCCAACTGCGATAATAATCGCCCGCACTCGGTCAAACTTTTTCTCGCTGCGTTCCAGCGGTTTGAGGACGAGCTTTCCCTCAGCGTTTTTGCCGCCGCTGGAAAACGAATCTCCGCCGTGAATGACAACTTTCTCCGCTGCCGGGACTTCGTTGGGGATTTTGATAATAGTCTTGCAGTACTTGCAAGGACCGCTCTTGCCGGCAAATTTCTCGCTGACTACAAACTTTTTATGGCAGCCGGGACAGGTTACTGTAATTGACATGGAAACTCTGAATAGTTAGGAGTTAGAAATGAGGAGTGAGGAGTTTTTAGCTACTAGCCCCTAGCTGCTAGCTTTTAGCTTTGTATTTTTAGCTTCCAGCTTTAAATGATAACGCTAAGAACTACTGATAACAAAGCTAATGACTAGGAGCTAATAGCTAACAGCTAAATATTATTTCAGGTTCTTTTCGTCGAACGCGTCGACTTTCTTGGCGGCTTCCTTGAGGAAGTCGGCAAACTGCGGCAGCGCGGAGGTGAACGCAGTGTTGAGGAATGTATCGACAGCGTCCAGAGCCATAGCTTCGCCCCAAATCATGGCGCCGAGACACAGAACGTTGGAATTGTTGATTGTTCGGCACATTTTCGTAGCGAAAACGCTTTCGACGACGGACGCGCGAATGCCTTTGCACTTGTTGGCGACAATCGACATGCCCATGCCGGTTCCGCAGAAGAGAATGCCGTTTTCACAAGTTCCGTCCTGAATGTACTTGCAGGCGATCGGAGCGGATTCGAAGTAGGGGATGTCCGGGTTTTCAGCGCGGGCGCCGACGTCAATGACGTCGTATCCTTTGCCTTTCAGGTCGGCGACAACTGCGTCTTTGGGTCCAACGGCAAACGGGTCAGCGGCTACTACGATTTTTTTACTCATGGTTTTCTCCTTTACGGTTGATTCTTGTGAAACGGGTTGATCGGCAAATACGCCAGACGCTGCGCCAGCAAGCGTTCCGACTGCCAGCGCTGCCGACGCGGCAATAAATTCTCTGCGATCCATGGCAGACTGCTCCAAAATAAAAGGAAATGAAAAAGCTGTAGACGTTATTCGTCCACTTTATTTTTACTATTTTACAAAATCGTAAAGAAAAATAAAAGGGGGGGCGCCAGAAAAGCTGAAAATAAAAAAACGGATCCCGCATAGAACGAAATCCGTTGAATAACATCTATAGATGAGGTTACAACGCCCGACGAACGCGGCGGGTTCTCTGTCCGAAAACCGGTTTGGGCGGCTCTTCCGCAATCGGTTCGGAATGCGAGTTGTCGGCGTCGGGTTTGCTGGTCGTCGCCGCCGGGGTGGCGAACGCGGCAAAGCCCGGGATCTCGTCTCGTTTGAGAAGTTTGTTGATTCTCATTTCGATTCTCGTCAGTTCGACGCCTTCTTCCGCTGTAACAAACGTAAACGCGACGCCCTCTTTGCCCATGCGGCCGGTTCTGCCGACGCGATGAACGTAGTCGTCGCAGAACTGCGGGATGTCGTAGTTGATAATGTGTGACACGCCGGAAATGTCCAAGCCGCGCCCGACGACGTCCGTTGCAACCAGAAGTCGGACTTTGCCGTCGCGGAACTTCTGAATCGTCTTCATACGCTTGTCCTGTTCCATGTCGCCGTGCATGCCCAGCGCGTCCGGATACCATTTTTTAACGATTGCCGTCAGCTGTTCCGTTCGCTTTTTGGTTCGGCAGAAAATAATCGCCTGATGCGGATTCTCGCGTTCCAAAAGCCGTTTGAGCAGCTCGACTTTGCGTTCCGGCGCGACGGAAAAGTACGACTGCTCAATCGTTTCAACCGCCAGATTTTTGGGCGAGAAGTCCAGCTTTTCGGGATTGTTCATGTAATGCCGAGCCAGATGATCGACTTCCGGTGGGATGGTTGCGGACATGAGCATCGTTTGCCGCGAGTCCGGGCATCGGCGCAGAATCTTCTCGATGTCCGGGCGGAACCCGATGTCCAACATTCTGTCCGCCTCGTCCAGAACGACGAATTCCAGCTTGGACAGATCAAGGGCTTTTCGCATAAACAGGTCGATGATTCTGCCCGGCGTGCCGACGGCGATATCGACGCCCTCTGATAAGAGCGCAGTTTGTTTCGCCAGCGGGGCGCCGCCGTAAAACGCGGCAATCGCCAAGCCGGTGTACTTGCCCAGCCGCAGAATTTCGTCTCTGACCTGAACTGCCAGCTCGCGCGTCGGGACGAGAATCAGGGCGCGGGGCGAGAACATCGTTTCGTCAAATTCCAGCTTTTGCAGAATCGGGAGCGAGAACGCTGCGGTCTTGCCGGTTCCGGTTTGTGCCTGACCCATTACGTCGCGCCCGGTTCCCGCCAGAGGAATCACCCCCATCTGAATCGGCGTCGGATCCAGGTAGTCAAACTTGTTGAGCGCTCGCATGATCTCCGGCTTTAAGTTGAACTGCGAGAACTTGTTGTTCGACCAGTCCAGAGCGCGTTCCGGCTCAGCGTCGTCTGTATACTCTTTGGGCGCCGGCGACTCCTTTTCAGCCTGCGCCTTGACAGCCATCTTTTTCACCGCTTTCTTTTCCGGCGCGGCTTTTCGAGGCTCGACGGTTTTCTGACCAGACTCTTTTCCTTTGACAGTTTTCTTTCCAGTTTCAGATTGTGAATCAGGAGAATTTGTCTCCTGTTTTGTCTTCTTTTTAGACGGAGATTTCCCCTTGGAATCAGAGGAGTTGCTCTGTTTATCAGGCGCAGAAGATTCCTGTGGAGAGTCAGTTTGGACTTCTTTCGAGATTGGGGCTTTTTTGCGACTGTTATTTTGCTCGACAGGTTCAGAATTCTCAATCAGGGGCTGAAATTTTTTGAATCGCCCCTGACTGACCTGACTCATATCGAGCAACTCAACAGAGTCTTCATTTGACGCATCTTCCCTATTTTCATTCAAAACGGCTTTTTTTTTACCGTCGTTTGCGGTCAGTTCGTCTTTTTTCTTTCGAAAAGTCGTTTTTTTTTCCGCAGAGTTTTTGTCAGCGGAATCGGTCGAATCGAAATTAGACGCCGGTTTTGGCTCAATGGGTTCCTGTTGCGCTGGGGTTACGCGAGGGCGTTTTCCCAGACCAAGTTCCTGTTTAAGCTCTTCGCGGAGTTCTTCCTGAAGCTCCTGACGAAGCTCTTCGAGAAGTTCCTGCTTGATTTTGCGTTTGATTTCTGCCAGAAGATTGAACGTGTCGGACGTCGGCTCCGGTTCAACCGCCGCCTTTTTTACGGGCGCGGCTGCCTTTACAGGAGCGGCTTTGACCGGGGCTTTTTTAGCCGGTTCTTCTTTGTCTTTGCGGTTGTTTTGACGCGCTTTTTGATCTCCAGCCGACTTTTCGTCACGGGGCTTTTCGCCGCCTTTTTTGTCACGTTTGTCATTGGAGGCGCGATCGTTTTCCCGGTTGGAATTGCGCTTGCCGCGATTTATCCCTCGAGACGGACGGGCGGCAACGGTTTGCTGCATGTCTTCGGAATCGAAGTCAAACAGACTGTCCAGACCGTCGTCTTCGTCTTCGTCGTCGGTCATGTATCCCACCGGGGGCGGGGGAACGTCCGGACGCTTGGCGTCTCGGATAGAAGGATTGTATCGCGGAACGGGAGACGGAATCGGGGACTCTTTTGTCGGCTTGGGACGTCGAGTCGTCGTTTTGATAATCGGTTCGTCTTCCTTCAGTTCCGATTTTTTAGCTGCGCGATTTTTACGCGCTTCTGCATTGCGAGACTTCGTGTCGTCGCGTTTGGAATCGTTTCCTGAACGATTCTGGTTTTCGTTTGGACTCATTTGTAAACAATTATTTTAGTTGTGAGCTGAGAATCGGACTGCAAGTTACTTGTCGTTCTCCGCTCCCATAACCCAGTCGTACAGGGCTAAATACTGCCTTGCGAAATCGTGCGTTGACGCGCCCTGCGGACTCTTGAAAAACGAGGAGAGGAAATCCAGCCGCCCTGTCTGTCCTCTGCGGCGGGCTGTAAGCGCCAAACGCGATAAATCCAGTACCAACGGAGCCGCTAAAATCGAATCGCAGCCCTCCCACGTAAACTGGAGCGCCATTGGCGTGCCTAAAAATCCCTGGAAATGAATGTGATCCCAGGCGGTTTTCCAATCTCCTAAACTGTTAATTCTCTCGATCGTTACCAGCGTTTGCGGGCGATATCCCAGGATTTCTCCCAGAAGCCGGTCTTTGCTGGCGACTTTGGCTGTCTTGTTGGCGGGATCGTCTAAAACGACAGCGTCGAGATTGCCGAAAATATTGTGTCCGACCCAGCTCATGACGTTGAAGTTCCGGTTGCGGAACATCGGGGCGAGAACGCTTTTCATAAGCGTTTCCCCCGTCTTGCCGTCGAATCCCATGTATGCGGATCCATACTGTTCGCTCCACAGGTCTCCCAACGGAATGGGAACTCCGGTGGACGGCGTAAAGTTGATAAACGTCCAGCCATTTTTCATGGCGGCGTATCCGTACAGCGAGCTTGCCGGAAGAGAGGATTCCGAGGACTGAGAGCATTTTTTATTTAACGCTTTATCCCATAAGGAGTTGAGCTTTTTGCTGTCGTCGCTGCCCTTTTCCAGAATGGATTGCACAGCCGCGTTGACCGGCTCTGTTGACGAAACGTTGACGACAATCAGGGAAGAAAGCCCGTTTTGCTCGACAAAGGCTTTCATTTGACTTTCAAGACGAGCAACTGTCTCAGCAGGCGCGTCTTCCGTTGGAAGATCCATATCCGCCAAAGACGCAATGCATTTCCCGCTGCCGCGAATCGTGCCGGGAACAAGTCGGGAATCGATAGCCGCCAGGTCGCGTTTGCACGCCTGAATCAGGTCAGAACGAATGGCAGGATGGATTCCGCCCAAGGTCGCTACGGTGTCGTAAATCGACCCGATTCGGATTTCGCATCCGCCGACGAAGAACTCTGACCAGGCGGGAAAAACGGAACTGACGTCCTTGAAATCGTAGTTTTCCGTTACCAGCCCAGTCCCATCCGTCTTGCCAGCCTGCAAAGCCGACAAACCCAGTATCGCCGTCGAAGCCACACCGCCTCGCGCGCCGATTAACCAAAGACCTGTTTTCTCCTTATTTTGCTTTTTCATATCGTCATGCTCGTATAATTTATAAAAAATCCTCTCGTTGCATTATACGTCTTAAAATCAAATCCGTAAAGGTATATTAGGCGGGAATATCAAAAAAATGTATAAGATTTTTATAAAATTCGATAAATAATTAGACAATAAAATTAGATTATATAGATTAAATGCAATTTTTTCTTGTGAAATCGATAAAGATGAGAAGCAGAATCGCGTCCTGAAAGGACGCACCCCTTGTAACCGTGGGCTTCAGCCCACGGAATAATCGCGATAATCCCCCCCCATATCGCTTT
>JAZRTH010000971.1:0-6268 GCA_045651945.1 Thermoguttaceae bacterium | reverse complement strand
CGAGGTTGACGTCGCGTTCCTTGAGCTTCTTTGCAAGCAGGTCAATTTGAATCTTGACGATCTTGCCGATGTCCTTGCGGGTAAGCGGATGGAAGATCAGTTTTTCGTCGATTCGGTTGAGGAATTCCGGAGTAAAGACGCCTTTGAGCGCATCGGAAATCTCGGAATCAAGCTGGTCTTCTTCGCTGCCGCTGAGTTCGTCTTTGTCTGCCAGGAACGCGGAAATCGCCTGTGAGCCGACGTTGGACGTCATGACAATAATCGTATTGGAAAAGTCGACGGTGTGTCCCTGATTGTCGGACAGACGCCCGTCGTCCAAAACCTGTAACAGGATATTGAAAACGTCGCGGTGAGCTTTTTCAATTTCGTCCAACAGGACGACGCAATACGGACGGCGCCGAACCGCTTCGGTCAAAACGCCGCCTTCTTCGTATCCGACGTATCCGGGAGGGGCGCCGATGAGCCGGCTGACAGTGTGACGTTCCATGAACTCCGACATGTCAAGCCGAACCATGGCGTTTTCGTCGTCAAAGAGGACTTCCGCCAACGCCTTGCACAGTTCCGTCTTTCCAACGCCCGTGGGGCCGAGGAAGAGGAACGAGCCGATAGGTCGATGCTGGGACTGCAAGCCGGCGCGGGAACGTCTGACGGCGTCCGACACAGCTGTAACAGCCGCGTCCTGACCGACAACCCGCTGATGGATTCGCTCTTCCAAAACCAGCAGCTTGTTCTTTTCCGTTTCCATCATTCTGGCGACCGGGACGCCTGTCCAGGCGGAAACGACTTCCGCGATTTCGTCCGGCGTTACTTCGTGACGCAGCAGCGGCTTCTTGTGATGCTGCTCGCTGGCAGCGTCTTTGCCGTTCTGAGCGGATTTCTTGGATTCCTCTTCCAGCTTGGACAGCTCTTTGATCTGACGTTCCAATTCAAACAGACGCTGATAGTCCTGCTCTTGCGGAAGCATGCCTTTGGACTGCTTTTCTCGAATGGAGGTCAACAGCAGATTGTAGGCGTGACGCGCTTCGTCGAGTTGCTGGAGCGTCTTTTGGTTGCCCAGCATACCGCGCTTTTCCTGCTCCCACTGCTCGCGCAGGTCAGCCAGGGTTTTGTTGACGCTTTCCATTTCCGCCCGAATTTCCTCGAGCTGCTGCTGAGCGTGTTCCTCGTTCTCGTCCGCCAGCTGACGCGCCGCCAGTTCCAACTGAACCAGCCGCCGCTGGGCTTTGTCGATGTCTTCCGGGACGGATTCCAGCTCCGTTGCCAGACGGCTTGCAGCTTCGTCGACCAAGTCAATTGCTTTATCCGGCAGGAACCGGTCGGCAATGTAACGATATGACAACTTCGCCGCTGCGACGAGGGCAGAGTCTTTGATTTTGACGCCCTTGTGGTGCGCTTCGTACCGCGGTTTAAGCCCTCGGAGAATCTGAATCGTGTCTTCCACAGACGGCTCGCCGACGTAAATCGGCTGGAATCGTCGTTCCAGAGCCGCGTCCTTTTCGATGTACTTTCGGTACTCGTCGAGGGTCGTAGCGCCGATGCATCGCAAATCGCCTCGCGCCAGAGCCGGTTTGAGCAGATTCGCCGCGTCCGCGCCGCCTTCCGCCTTGCCCGCCCCAATGACGGTGTGAAGTTCGTCGATAAACAGAATGACAGATCCGGCGGCTTCTTTGACTTCTCGCAAAACCGCCTTGAGCCGTTCCTCGAACTCGCCTCGGAACTTGGCGCCTGCAACCAGCGCGCCCATGTCGAGACTGATCAGCCGCTTGTTTTTCAGGCTTTCCGGGACGTCGTTTTCAACGATTCGCAGAGCAAGCCCTTCCGCAATAGCCGTCTTTCCAACGCCGGGTTCGCCAATGAGAACCGGGTTGTTCTTCGTTCGTCGGGAAAGAACCTGAATCGCTCGACGGATTTCCGCGTCTCGACCGATAACCGGGTCCAGCTTGCCCTGTCGGGCGAGTTCAACCAGATCCATGCCGTACTTTTTGAGGGCTTCAAAGGTCGATTCCGGTTCCGGGCTGGAGACGTGCTGAGAACCTCGAATGGCTTGCATGGCGGTCAGGACTTTCTTCTCGTCGACGGCGCACAGATTGAGCGTGTCGCCCGCTTCGGACTTCGTCTTGAGCATCGCCAAAACCAGCATCTCGACGGACACGTAATCGTCTTTCATCTGGATTGCCAAATCCTGAGCGGACTGCAAAACCTGCTGTAACTCTTGCGTGAGCGAAACCTGCGTTCCGGACGCATGCGGCATGCGGTCAATCGCCGCCTGCGCGATTTTTTTGATTTGCGGAATGTCCGCGCCGATTTCCGACATAATCGCGGACGCAATCCCGTCCCGGTCGTCCAGCAAAGCGATAAGCAAATGCTGAGACGAAACCTGGGGATTGTTCGCTTTTGCCGCCAGTTCCTGAGCGTTCTGAACGGCTTCCTGAGATTTTAACGTGAATTTTTCAAATCGTATAGACATTGGTATAAACCCTCACTTTCGTAAAATTTGCACTTAAAAATGTATTCTGACCTTCAATAATGCAAATTCCGTGCCAATGCCAATATGACAGGCGGCGAATTAATTAGTAATTAGTAATTGACAATTAGCAATTGACGCAAAACGCTGCTCTTGCTTGATTCGTAATTCCTCATTCCGAATTCTTAATTCTCCCGCTCCCTCCCCTTGTAAAAAGGCGATTTTCTGGAATAATATATATTATGCGAGAACGGATAGTCGCGCGAAGCGCTTCCTATAGAACCGCATAGCGGTTCAATATTAATAGCCGTGGGTTTCAACCCACGGAGCGAGTTGCGAGATTTTGTTGAGGATTGTTCGTTAACTCCTCACTCCTCCCTCCTAACTCCTAACTAACACCCCCATAAATAGTTCACTTTACCTTATTCACTTAAATGCTCTGGGAAATTACCATTACGCCGAAAAAGCCGTTTGCCGACACGCAAGCGGAAGAAGTCAAAGCGGATATCGCCGCTGTGGGTCTTAATATTCAAACCAACGTCGCCTCCGCGCGCGGTTTTCTGGTCGAAGGAGACGTCTCCGCCGAGCAAATTGAACGCATCGCCGACAACCTCATCGTCGACGCGGTCGTTGAAGTCGGCGTCATTTCCAATCTGACAGACGGGACGTCCCAGACTGACCCGGCTCTGGCAAGCTGGAAGTCCTTGTACGTTCTGCCGAAACCCGGCGTGATGGACCCGGTCGCGCAAAGCGCTCTGAAAGCCATTCAGGACGACTTCCAAATCCCTGTCAGGGCGGTTAGAACGTTCAAAAAGTTCTGGTTTGACAACGCCACAGACGACCAGCTCAAAACGCTGGCGGAAAAGGTTCTGGCTAACGATTCCGTAGAGCAGACGATTTTCGGCGCTCTGCCGTTCAAAACGCTGGACGTCGGCAGCCCGTACCAGTTCCAACTGATTACCGTTCCGATTCGAACCATGTCAGACGAAGAACTTATGACGCTGTCGAAAAAGGGTCAGCTGTTCCTCTCCCTGACGGAAATGCAGACCATTAAAGCGTTCTTCGAAAAGCTTGACCGCGACCCGACCGACGTCGAGCTGGAAACGATTGCTCAAACGTGGTCTGAACACTGCTCGCACAAGACGCTGGCAGGTCGAATTCATTACAAAGACGACCAGGTCGAAATGACGTTTAACAACATGCTCAAAGAGACGATTTTCCAGTCAACGGTGGAAATTCGCAAACGATTGGGCGACAACG
This sequence comes from Thermoguttaceae bacterium, assembly GCA_045651945.1. Classification (GTDB taxonomy): domain Bacteria; phylum Planctomycetota; class Planctomycetia; order Pirellulales; family Thermoguttaceae; genus RUG11551. Next base: position 2,544 of record JAZRTH010000971.1, on the reverse strand, counting down.
ACTGGTGCGTTTCCGTCTTCAAAGACAACGCCGGCGTGGTTAAGTTTGACGACCAGTACAACATCTGCTTTAAGGTGGAAACGCACAACCACCCGTCGGCTCTGGAACCCTACGGCGGCGCCAACACCGGATTGGGCGGCGTTATTCGAGACCCGATGGGAACCGGCATGGGCGCCAAGCCGGTCTGCTCAACCGACGTCTTCTGTTTCGCTCCGCCGGAGACGCCGCTGGAAGACATTCCCGAGGGCGTTCTTCACCCCAAACGCGTTATTCGCGGCGTCGTTTCCGGAGTTCGCGATTACGGCAACCGAATGGGAATCCCGACCGTCAACGGAGCCGTCTATTTTGACAAACGATACCTCGGCAACCCGCTCGTCTACGCCGGCAACGTCGGTTTGATTCCGGTTAACGGCTCGTTCAAGCAGCCCATGCCCAACGATCTGATTATTGCAGTCGGCGGACGCACCGGGCGAGACGGCATTCACGGCGCAACGTTCTCCTCGGCGGAACTGACGCACGAGTCCGAAACCCTTTCCGGCGGCGCGGTTCAAATTGGAAACGCCGTTACAGAAAAGATGGTTCTGGACGTCATGCTCGAAGCGCGTGACAGAGGCCTGTACACCGCTGTTACAGACTGCGGCGCTGGCGGGTTCTCGTCCGCCGTTGGCGAGATGGGCGAAGAGATCGGCGCGACGGTCAACCTCAACGCCATTCCCGTCAAGTACGAAGGTCTTTCCTATACAGAAATGTGGATTTCCGAAGCGCAGGAAAGAATGGTCTTCTCCGTTCCGGAAGACAAATGGCCGGAAATGAAAGCGCTGTGCGAATCGGAAGACGTCGAAGCGGTTTGCCTGGGTCGCTTTGAACCGACCGGCAGACTGACGCTCAAGTACAATGACACGGTCGTCTGCGACCTGCCGATGAAGTTCATGCACGACGGCCGCCCGCCGGTAATCCGCGAAGCCGTCTACACGCCGGTTGAAGAATCGGAAGAACTCTCCGGCGAGCCGAAATTCGACCTGCTCGAATCCCTCAAAGCGATTCTTTCCAGCTACAACGTCGCCTCAAAACAATGGGTCGTTCGTCAATACGACCACGAAGTTCAGGGCGGCTCCGTTATCAAACCGCTTGTTGGCGTTAACGACGACGGACCCGGCGACGCTGCCGTTGTCAGACCGCGTCAGGAAACGATGCAGGGCGTTGTCATGTCCTGCGGCATGAACCCGTACTACGGCGACCTCGACCCGAAATGGATGGCGGCGTCCGCCATTGACGAAGCGATTCGCAACGCTGTCGCCGTCGGCGCAGACCCGGATAAAATCGCCATTCTTGACAACTTCTGCTGGGGCAACACCGACCGACCGGAAACGCTCGGGTCTCTGGTTCGCGCCGCACTGGCTTGTCACGACATGGCGTTGGAATTGGGAACGCCGTTCGTCTCCGGGAAAGACTCGCTCAACAACGAGTTCCGTCCCGCCGGTCAGGAGCCGATTTCCATTCCGCCGTCTTTGCTCATTTCCGCCATGGGACAGGTTAAAGACGTTCGCAAGTGCGTTACAATGGACTTGAAAAAGCCGGGTAACGTTGTTATGCTGGCAGGCTGGACGAACAACGAGCTGGGCGGAAGCCATTACAATCTGGTGAACGGCTTAACCGGCGGACGCGTTCCGAAGGTGGACGTCAACGAAGCCGGTCTGATTTTCCACGCGGTTCACGCCGCCATTGACGCCGGGCTGGTTCGCGCTTGTCACGACCTGTCCGAAGGCGGATTGGCTGTCGCCGCTGCCGAAATGGCGTTTGCCGGCGGCTGGGGCGTTGACCTCGACATTGACGTCCTCGCTTGCGAAGCCAACATTCTGGATAACGCAGTAGCGAAACTGTTCAGCGAATCCAACACGCGATTCCTGCTGGAAGTTGCCCCGGAAAACGTCGCGAAAGTTCAGGCGATCTTCGGCGACATGCCCTGCGACCCGATCGGCGTCGTTTCGGAACAGAAGTACATGACCGTCTCCGCCGGCGACATCCAACTGTTCAGCGAATCGATCGACGCGCTCAAAGAAGCGTGGATTAAACCTTTAGATTTCTGAGCGTTGTGTCCAGGTCAATCCGCACACGGATTTAACGGATTAAACGGATTAGCGCCGATTGGTTAATTTTGCTTCTTACTGATATTTCTCCCCTTACTAAAGTTTTTTGGAAAGGGGAGTTTGAGGGGAAGAACCTTTTTTTCAAAAAAGGTTTTCCCCTCATATTTTTTCGAATAGAAACCTCGATATTATTCCCTTGAAAAAACTTCCCTAAAAGGGAGCCAGCTTGCTGGCGACCGAAAGTTTTTTCAAGGCGGCGAGGCGCCGCTCCCAATCCGCGCTACCGCGCGCCTGCCAAAAACCGCTCCCGTTGGTCGCTTACTTCTTTCCTTGTAATAATTTTTGGTAATTGACCCAATTCTGGACTGATGTATAATACTTATATGAACTTCAAGTCCTATGAATTGCTGATTAAAACCGAAAATGCGGCAAGGAAATATGTGTTGGGATTTTGCTT
>JAZRTH010000970.1:0-6468 GCA_045651945.1 Thermoguttaceae bacterium | reverse complement strand
AAATTTCAAAATCAACAGTTGACCCAAAGGCCCGGCAAAGTCGTCAAGTTTTGGGGCGCCGGGCTGAGTGCGATCTGTTCTGGAGCCAATGCAGTACAAACGCGTATCAAGCGGAACTTCCGCAATCGGGGACGCCTCGCTCCAGTCGCCCTCGATAAACGGATTAACTGTCAGCGATTCGTTTTCAACGTATTCTGATTTAACATTGTAGTTGGGGTTTTTCAAAACCAGCTTGATTCTGTAACGGTACTTTTTCCCTCCTTCAACTCTTGTGTCAAAGAATCGGAAGAGTTTATAAGTCGAAATTTGCGGAGCCGTAGTTCCGTGACCTGAATCTTCAACCGGCATGGTTTGAGCGCCCAACTCGTCTTCCATCATCGAATCGTCGTTTCGAGACGTAAAAGTCAGTATTGGAATTTCAGGCAAGTGAGCGCAGTCCGCTCCCCATTGATGCTTTGATAAACTCATCAACGGCATCGCCATGGAAATAGCTATAGGCAGAGAAGCTGCTGAAGCTGAATCTTTTGTCGATAGGGTAATTGGCGCTGGCTGCACTGTCAGGAATTCCTGATCGACTACTTCATTTCCGCCTCCGCTGCTGTATCGTCTATTAATTAAATAAGACTCTTTGACGTCTAACGGCTTCCAGCCTTGTGAACCATTGCTGTTGATTTCCTCTCGTTCAATACGATAGGAATAATACGTTGGACGATCTGATTCCGGATATTTAACGTCCGAATTTCGGAACGTCTCAAAAAATTTCTTTTCCTGTTCAAGGTTGGGAATAAGAGCTGTTACAACAACCCAGCGAACGCCCGGATTGAGCTTAAGCTGCGTCTTGCCTGAATTCTGTCCGGTTCGAGAAACTGGGGTTGAATCATTGCGAATTTCCGGGCAGAATCCGACTCCGGAACTGACGTGAAGATCTGTTACCGTCAATACCGGCGGCTGAGTTCTTTTAACCTGCGGCTGAGCAATCGGATGTCGAAAGTCGGTATTCAATTCCAGCAGCGCCAACGCGTTTGGAGAAATTGATTTGGCTGACAAATCCGCCTCTTTTTCGTAATCAATATAGGTGTATTGGGAAACGTCCGGCTCTGAGTTTTCCAGTTTTTGCCTTCCTCGTTTGATGCATTCTTCAAGCTGGGATGTAGTAATTGACAACGGTTTAAGTGATAAACCGCCCCAAACCATGAAAAGGAATCCCAAGACGAAAAAACCAAAAATGACCTTTTCGGTGTGATCCACAAAAAAGTTTTTCAATGAATCCTTATTAAAACTCATGATTTTTCAAAACCTGTTAAAACCAAATTATCTTAAAATGAAAATCAGCAGAATTTGATTTCAATCAATTTGCTGTGTTATTGTTCGGAATCTCAATTCTCGGCGTCATCGGCGGCATTTTCATCATCGCCGGATTCGTCTGTATTGTCAGCGTTGTTATCGGAATTGTTTAAATCTTCCGCCATGTCAGGGAACATTTCCATTGCAGGAGGGTTAAACAGACTGATAATGCCGTAGATATCAACTATAATTTCGTCGCTGTTTAATTGGGAGTTTTCGCGGTTGAAATGAGAGTTCTCATTATTCTTTGAACCGCGGCCGCGGGAGGCTGCTTTTCCGGCGGCTCGACCGTGCGAGACTCCTTCTCCGCCTTCTCCTCCTTCGCCTTCTGCAACGGAGTCTTCAAAGCGAGAGAAATCAAAAGACGGCGTCCAGCCCTGACCAGGATTGATCAAAACCAGTTTGATGTCAACCGGCTTTTCCGCATTGGTAAGAAACGACATTAAATCAGAAAGCCGATTCTGTTTAATAACCAGAGACAAGTAAACCGGTATATTTCGGGTTTTACTGGCGTTGATTCCGGAAGACGCAAAACTAATGCTGGCATTGTACTGTTCAGCAGTAAGTCCTTTACCTTTTTTGTCGACATAACGTAAATTGTACAGTTCTCGGAATTCCTTTTTCAAAGCTTCTCCGCCTTCTCCGCCTGCAGAGGCGTCAGAGCCAGATTCAGAAGCTTCGCCGCCTTCTCTCATATCGTCGTCGCTTCCAGCGCTCGTTTTGGAAAAGTTCTTTTCATCGAAGAAGCCCGTTTCCTGACGAGCCTGGAATTTTTCGATAGCGTCTCCGGCAATGAGAAGAGAGCGGATCTCTTTAAGCGAAGCGGCGCTTCGATTGTCAACGCCTTCGTTAAGAGATTTGATAGCGTCAATAAGATTTTTGAAAATCCAGAAATCTTCCTGTGCAACGCGAATTTGAAGCGTTGTTGGAATGCGCTGCCAGGAAAAATGGGTTTCTATCAAATCGTCAATATCTTTTTCAGCCCAAACGACCAGCTCTTTTTTAGAGGTGGAAGATTGTTGCAAGTCATTCTTGGACTTGTCTACAGCGTTTGCCAATTCTGCAGTTGCAGAGTCCATATTAGAGGCAACGCGTCCGATTTCGTCGTCGATGGCAATGCCATTTTTATCGCGTTCAGAAATCGGATGGAGCGTTTCGACCATCTTTTTGAATTCTTCAACAATACGATATCGATACTGTTCTGCGCCTTCGCCGCTGATTTTATCGGCGTTGAAGTCGACCTGACGATCATTAATGATAATTTCAGGCCATTGATTGTGTTCGTTTTGTTTGTTGTAGAGCAGTTCCCACGCATTAAAAACATTGTGCATCAAAACGTTTTTTTTGCGTTCTACCGCTTTGATTGCTTTTTCATTGGGTGGATTGGAGGGAATATTATCTACATTGCTTTTACTTTGAGTATAGCTGGATTCGTTCGAATTGAACTCCTTATCCAGCCCTCCAGTTGAAGAACTCCAGATAAACAGAGCCAATCCCAAGGCTATGAGGCATACTGGCCAAAAATAATATTTTTTGGCAAATCGAATTGCGTTATCCATTTATTAACATCCTTATCAAAAGGCGGTTGAAAAATTATTATGATTGTAAACAAACACGTCAGTTGGAATTTGAATCGTCAGAAGCTTCGTCTTCTGCATTCTGGGCGGCTTCCTGTTCAGCTTTTTCTTTTGCCAGACGTTCCGCTTCTTCTTTTTGTTTGCGGAGCGCAGTCTGACGGTCGATTTCTCGCTGAAGCGGATCTGTAGGCGTCCAAAGGAACTGAATAATAAATGGATATTTGTTCAGTTCGACTGTTTTGGATTTGCTGGAGTCAACGCCGCCGACCGGACCTTCAGCGTCAGCCATTCCACGACTTGAATCCGGGGCGCTGGAAGCTGTCTGTTCACCTTTTCTTTCTTCATACAAAGGTACGACAACTTTTTTAATCTCGCAAATGCCAGGAGCTTCGATTAAAACGGGATAAGAAATGCCCATTTGTTCCATTGTGTACCAAACGCCGTCTTTATCGTCGCCCTCTGCTTTGAGAGGAACAAACTTTTGCGCCTTTGCCGTTGCTGGGGCTCCATCGGCATTTTCTGATTCGCCGGATTCATCTTCCGCTTGTTCGCTTTGAAGTTTAGCGGTCTGTTCTTCGACCCATGAAGCAAACATCGGAGGCAGCGCCAGCTTGATTCGTCCTTCTTGCAAGTTCTTGATAATGCGTTCACGAACGAAGTTGGCGCCTTCTGGAGCAACAGTTTTATCGTCAGGAAGACGGTTGTGATAATGATAACCGGTAATCTGAACAAGCCAAGTCTTTGATGCGGTATTGGAATCGGTGGAATCGCCTGATGATTCAGCCGCCGCTTCGCCGCTTTCTGATGTTGACCCGTCGGCGTTTTCCTCTGAAGTGACAGCCGATTCCGACGCACTGGGCTTATAATAGCGGGCTTTGGTAACGTATTCTTTCCAGAGTTCAACTTTCCCAAACGGCTGCGCTTCAATATTTTCAATTTGAACCTGATTGCGCCGCTGAATGGGAATGTCCTGGACGTTTACGCCTGCAGGATCCGATGGAAGAGCGGCGTCAATAATTTTCATCAGTTCAAGCCATTCAACCGAACGCCCTGCGTTGGCAAGCAAATCGTCTCCAATGACTTTATTGTCGTTGAATTTTTTCTCTTCATCCTCTTTTTGAGTATTGAACGAACTGACTTCGTCAGTAATGGATTTCGCCTGGCTGATCAAAGAACTGAAAGTTGAATCTTTGGATGACTGCCAGTGAGAAACGTGGGAGCCAAAGCTGATGCTTGCGCCCAAAAGCAATAAAGCCGCCGCTGCCGCCATCCATGGTTTTTTGGAGTTGATAATTCTGGCGTGAACAATCTCTCGCGGCAGGAAGTTTGTACCAAGGTTTGATTGTCCCAATCCCTGAAGGCACAGACCATAGCAAACTCCAAACGTTTTGATATTGTCTGTAAAGGAAGGATTGTTTTTAATCTCGGTCAGGTCAATATTGTTAAAATCATTGGCGACTTCAACTGTAATGCCAAGGTTTTGTTCAAGATATTTTCTCAAACCTGCCAACTGAATGGCGTTGCCGCATCCAATAATTTTGTCAATTGTAGCGTACCGGTCAAGGCTGATAAAATATCGAATAGAACGCTGAATTTCATCTACGAAATTGCTGAAAACAGAACGCATAGACTGGAACAGCGCCTTTTTATCCGTCGACTGGTTGGCGTTGCGTTTGAGATGTTCAGCCTTGGCAAACGTCAGCTTCATTTCCGTTGTTAACGCCTTGGTAAACTGATTGCCGCCAATAGGAATGTCTCGAACCCAGACTTTGTAACCATTTGTCAGAACCAGGTCGGTGTTGTCCGTACCCATCGACAAGAAGCCAACAAACGGCGGCGGATTTTCAGGATCGTATTCTTCCGGCGATGGAATATTGGTAACGTATTCGTGCATTGCCATGTTGTACAGCGCAACAGGGGTGAGCTGTACAAGATCGACTGGAATGTGCGCGTCGTCCAATGGTTCAAGAAGATGATAAACGATATCTCGCTTCATGGCAAACAGACCGATGTCGACTTCCAAAGCCATGTCGCTCATTTTGTCGCCGCCCAAACGTTGATAGTCAAGAATGACTTCTTTCAAATCAAACGGAATTACTTGTTTCGCTTCATACTTGACCAGGTCTGGAATGCGCTTTGCTTCCACTGGAGGCAGCTTGATAAATCGGGTAATGCCGTTTTTTCCTGCAACGCTGATGGCAACCTTGTCGCCCTTGATGTTGTTTCTGGAAAGAAACTGAATCAAAGCGTCGTGAACCATGTCGCCCGGTACAATATCGGGTTCTGTTAATATATTTGGATATTCAATGTAATCAAATGCGTCTGCGACAATTGTCCCATCTTCGCGATTGAGATGACAACGCAGCGCCTTCAAAGCGCAGTTGCCAATGTCGATGCCCCATACTCCGGCAGTTCGTGCCATAACGTGATTCCTTATAAAACTGATTCGTCAGATTTAGTCGATTTGACAAAATGGGAATTTCAACCCCCGGCAAACCGACAGTTACTACTGATTCAAAAACTGAATTATATTATTCTCTATACTATAGTTTATCCTAGTATTGAGTTTTGGTCAACTATTTTCTTGAAAAATTTAGAAAAAAACACGATTAAAATCGAAATTTCCCAACTTTATAACAAGGTTTTTTGGAAAATATAGGCTAAATATGATAATTTTGTCAATTTAAACGATTATAACGATGAGGTTTTGTAGCTAATTCAAAATTGCTGGATTGAGTGAAAAAAGGAGCGCTTTGAGTTTCACTAACCGCTCTGAGTTAAATGTTAACAGTAACTTACTCTCTGTTTCCTATATTGCCCAATATATCCTTTAGCTTTGGAGAATTGGGTTTGAGAAGATACAGACACGTCAGGGCAATTCCCAGAGCGTCGGCGACGTCTGGCGGCTTGGGAATTTCTGAAAGGTTGAATTCGTGCATAATGGCGCGCTGCATTTGCGCTTTGCTTGCCTGACCGTTTCCTGTAACGACTTTTTTGATTCTGGTAGCGGAAAATGAATGAACAGGAATTCCGGCGTTGGCGGCGGCGAGAATGATTGCGCCTCGGGCGTGTCCCATTAAAATCGCGGTGCGGGGACGTTTATAGAAACTGTACAGTTCTTCCAGCCCCATAACGTCCGGTTTGAACTGATTGACGATTTCTTCCAGACCAACGTAGATTTCATGAATTCGTTCCGGCAGCGTCTTTTTGGATTTCCCGCGAATCACGCCCGCTTCCAGCAAGCGTATTTTCCCATCGACGCGCTCGATAACAGCGTATCCAGTAGTTCCCAGTCCAGGGTCGATTCCTAATACTTTCATTATTCTCGTCTCTCGCTTTTTTCATAAATATATACTATGCGAGCTGAATAAACAAGAGTAATTTCAAAAAAAATCCCCCGCAAATAGTTGCGAGGGAACTGGGATACCGGAGGTGGGAGTCGAACCCACACATCCTTGCGGACAATGGATTTTGAATCCATCGCGTCTGCCATTCCGCCACTCCGGCATGAATTAACAATCAATATACCATGAAATCCCACTTTATC
>JAZRTH010000969.1:0-3363 GCA_045651945.1 Thermoguttaceae bacterium | reverse complement strand
CGCCAGAAACTACGCTCAGCCGGACCCCGCCTGCCCAATTCCGGTCGTTCACGGCGCGCCAATGGCAACCGACAAGCCTTTCGCCTTAACGCTCACCTTTGACCGCAACGGCGCCGCCTCGGCGATGGTATTTGAAAAAGTCTGAGATATTCGGTTAAAAAGCGCGATTACGTATAAAAGAAAAAAGCGTTTTGCATGTGTTTGCAAAACGCTTTTTTATGGTCAGAACCAGGATCGAACTGGTGACACACGGATTTTCAGTCCGTTGCTCTACCATCTGAGCTACCCGACCAACCGATTATTAAACAACAGTAGTTGTTCAAATCAATGCGTCTATTTTATTCATTTTTAAATATTTGTCAAGAGGGGGGGAGGGAATAATTAGTAATTAGCATTTAGCGCGAAGCGCCTACTCCCTACTCCCTACTGCCTCAACTCCTGAACTCGCTAGGCGTTTTGCCTAACACGCGCTTGAAAACGCGGATCATGTGAACGTAGCTGGGAAACCCCGCCATAAGAGCAATCTGTTCAATTTTGACGTTCGTTTGCTGTAGCAGCGTTACCGCCCGATAAATACGGCAGCGATGAATCTCGTCGCGAATCGTTCTGTGCAGTTCTTTGTTAAAGTAACGTTCCAGAGTCCGGCGGTTAACGCCCAGTTTTTTTGACAAACGCTTTATATCGATTTCCTGATGTCCCCAATTCCAGATTTCTTTACAGGCGTTTTGAACGATTTGGGTCGAATCCGGCGCCGGCGCCGACATTGGCAGACGCGGCAAACCGTCGGGAGGATTTGACGGCGTTTGACTGCCCCCAATTTCGATAAGCAGCCCTAACAGATCGGCAGCGTAAAACGGAGAGTTGACTTGCGGGGACTCCAAAATCCGGGAACACAGACGTTCAATCCGTTCCGCGATTTTTTCAGCCGTCGACGGCGAAGAGACAATCGGCTGGCGAGGATCGAGAACGCCGTTTTGCGTTAAAGAATGAATATACGGACCGTTTGCCGTAACCCAAATGTCTTTCCAGCCGATATCCTTATCGGGGGTCAGCTGATGTTCCGAGCCGGGAAAGAGAATAAACAGGTCGCCCTTTTTTACAGCAAGCGATCCGCCCATGTCGGAAAAATATTGTCCCGCGCCGTCAGCAATATATAAAAAAACGTATTCCGGAAGAATACGATTTTTATACTGTTCCAAACGATACAGCTCCGGACGCCCTTCGTTGACAAAAGAGCGTCCCGGCTGCATGTCGTCGAATCCCGCCCCGGTTACATACAGGTTCCATTTAAGCTCCTGGTCTGTAATCGGGAGGAAACTGGCTTGAGTCGGGGGAGAATTCTTTTGAAAAAAACTCACTGGATCTCTAAAATTCGCTTTAGTTCCTGAACGGAGGTGATTCCTTTGGCAACCAGAACCATGCCTTCTTCTCTCATGGTACGATTGCCGTCTTTAACCGCCGCTTTGCGAAGCAGTTCCAGTTTGGGGGCTTTCTTCAAAACTTCCTGAACTGTCGGGCCAACAAAGAGAACTTCTGTAATTGCCGTTCTCCCTTTGTATCCAATACCGTGACATTCCGAGCAGACTTCTTCGTCCTCGGCGGGTTTTGCCGGCGGCTGATAGAGAATCACTTCCCGTCCGGCGGGGAATCCCAACGCCTGAGCCAGAGCCGGCGGCGCCTTGACGGGCTGTTTGCAATGATTGCACAGTTTTCGAATCAAACGCTGACAGACGACAACCTTAACGTTGTCTGCAACCTTTTCACGAGAAACCGGGTTCCCCTCGGCGTCTTTCAGGACAAGCATTCTCAGCAGAGCTTCCGAGGCGTCTTGAGCGCGAATGGTTGTAACAATCAGACGGTCGTCCATCGCCATTTCCTTAAAACATTCGTTGAGAATGGCGCCGTCCATGTCCTGAATTACCGACACGGCGGGCTCTTTAAGGAAGAAACGCTTCATAACGTCTTTGATAGAATCCTTTTCTGAATACGTTGTAACAGGGATGTTCTCAACAACTTCGTGCAGGTTGGATTCCTTGTCCAGCTGAGCGTACTCTCTCTGGAACCGGTCGGTTTTGTTTAACGCAACGCTGAGCGTCGTCTTCATGCCGTTGCCGACAGGCGCGGAGAAAATCAGAATCCCCTTCGGAAGATCGAACATGGGCTGAACCTTTTCCGCCAGTTTGTCTCTCATACCGCAATCTTCCAGAACGTGGAAATTCATTTTGGGAGCGGAAAACTGCAGCATGACGCGCTCGCCGGATTGAGTTCCCTGAGAAGTAACCGTAATAACTGCTTTTCGTTTTCTCTGTTCCGGTTGAGGCAAATCTTCTTTCGCTCTTCGAAGGTCTTCTTTAAGCTTGCGGCGTTCGACATAATTCTCGTCGTTATCCTCTTCCATGAGTTTGTCGTATCGTTCCTGCATCTGACGAATCGCCAACCGCTCGTCCGGAAAATCGTACTGATACGTAAACTCGACTTCGCACTCGCCAGACTGCTTTGAACGTCGATCTTGAGGGTTCATGCCGCACAGAATTTTCAGAGCTTCCAAAGCCGGATCGGACGTTTCTCGTTCCAGCGGTTCGCCTGGATGCCAAACCCCGTCAAGAAGATGTTTCACGTTGACGCCATTGGCGGCAAAATCCAATATGGTCGCCTCGGGCTGATTTTTCATCAGTTCCGCAATCATTTTACGAGCGTCCATAAACCCTTCGTGAGCGTGAGCCTGAATTCGGCGCATTTCACGCTGACGTTCAACCTTGGTATACGACGTCAGATTTGCCGCGCAGCCGGTTGTGAACTTGTCTTTTGCCTTTGGATCAACTTTGACGCCAACTTTGCTAACCTTTTCTGCAAAGAAATGCCGCAGGTGATCTCGGGTAAAGACCATGTCCGCCGGGTTCATGTCTTCATTTCGATAACGAACGTACAGAATAAACGGAACTAAATACGCCAATATAACCAACGTAATTCCCGCCCAAAACCACGGCAGAAGAAGCGCAATGGCAAATGCGGCGACAAACGACCCAACAACAATCGCATTCCACTTTTTCCAGTCCTTTTTGAACTGAACCGCATCGGCGCTAAGCCAGTCCGTCGACTTTACCCAAAGCAGATACAGGAACAGAAGAGATAATATTTTAGCAATGCTGAAATAACCGCCGTTTTTCAGTTTGACAGGCGTAGGCGCGCCTGGATCGACCGGTTCCGGCTCTTTCTCTTCATCTGCCTCTTCTGAATCCGGATTCTCTGGATTCTGCTCCGCATTTTCCGTATTTTCTCCTGGATTTTCCGAATCTGCCGCAGGCGCTTCTGAATTCTCGCCATTCTCGGCTGGCTGATCGGCTTCGTTTGCCGCAGCGTCTT
>JAZRTH010000968.1:0-6194 GCA_045651945.1 Thermoguttaceae bacterium | reverse complement strand
GGCAATCAGAAAATTTTTTTAAAATTTTTTTCTGATTAGAAAAAAACTATCCAAAAATTTGCTGAAATCGGCTTTTTATAAATAGATTTTGCTTAAAATCATTAGAATTTTTCTTATTTGTGCCGGATTCATGATTTTAACGTAAACCTAACAAAGAAAGGATTTTACAATGGAAGACGAAAAAAGACCCCTCAACAAAAGACAGTTGAGTGAATACTTGCAATGCTCATTGCGTCAGATTGACTATTTAAGAGAAAAAAGCGGTTTACCGTGTATGAAAGTGGGGGGCATGATTCGATTTGACTTTGACAGCGTTCGTCAATGGCTCAAAGACCAAGAAAAACGAAATGGAACAAAGGTCGATTGATTTATTAACGCTGAAAGAAGCGGCGGCAATAATCGGAATAAGCCCCTCTATGCTTGCGTATTTTGTCGATAAACAATCAATATCGATAATTGAAAAGCAAGATGGGGTTTTATTCCTCAAAGAAACGGTTGACCGATGGAAACAGGGATTAGAAATAATCCCTAATACGGCAATCGGGGAGAAATTCAAAAAGAGTGCAGATTGATGGCATACATACAAAAGAAACTATATTTGATTCACGATTTAACAACGTTAGAAGATGAAAAAATCATGTTACTTGATGAAAAATTTTCTCACGTTGGATATTCCATCTATTGGCGATTATTAGAGTATATGCAAAAAACAGAGAATTGTGAAATTCTGTTTGATGGGTTAGAACTTATATCAAAAAGACTTCTTGCGTCAAAATATGACGATGTAAAAGCCGTTTTAGACTATTGTATTAAAATCGGGCTTTTCATTGAAAGAGAGGACAAAAAAGCGTTCTATTCAAAACGCTTACAAGAGAACCGGGCAGAAATGGAGGCGAAAAGCCAAACACAAAGAGATAAGGCAAATAAGCGATGGCAATGCAACGGCAATGCAACGGCAATGCAACGGCAATGCAACGGCAATGCTAATAAGAATAAGAATAAGAATAAGAATAAGAATAACAATAAGAATAAAAATAATAATACTTCTTGCATAGAGCAAATGAATTTGCTCAATGCTAATGAAAGTGAAGCCGATAAAAAAGATGTTACTATTCCAGAAGAATTGACAGACTTTTCTCTCCCCTTGAATGATGGTACTACGTTTATCGTTCCTAAAAAGGATTTTGAACAATGGCATAATTTATATCCAGCGGTTGACGTAATGCAAGAACTGCGTAATATGATTGGTTGGTTAGACGCTAATACAACAAAACGAAAAACGCGAAAAGGTATAAAAACCTTTATCAATAATTGGTTGACTAAAGTACAAAATAAAGGAAGTATCGGAAATAATAATTATATTCGATGGAATGGGGAACCAGTACCGACTTCAAAGCGTCCTTGCGGAGACCCGACTGATGAAGGTTGCCCTTTTTAAAGAAAATAAACGTGTTACCCCTTGCGCAAATTTGCAAAAGTGATATATTGTATCACAAAGACCGATGAAACCTATAAAGGAGGATTAATCATAATGGCTTATTTATCAAAAAGCAAGACTGGAAATTTTAGAATCCGTGTTACAGTTGAAGGGAAAGAAAAAGAATTTGTAATCCCTACGGCTGACAAGAAGCAGGCGTCTACCATCGTTAATATGGCGGGAAGGTTAGAAGCCTATAGAAAGACCGGGGAACCTGACAGACTTCTTTCTAATTGGCTACCTACAATCCCGGATTGGTTACGAAAAAAATTAGAGCGTGTTGGACTGCTTGAAACGTCTACTAATGGAAAGACGCTATCAGACCTACAAAGCCTGATAGACAAGTTACCGGGCGCGGCTAACACAAAGCATAATAGAAATCATTGGTTTAATATTTTGTTACAATATAAACCGGGTACATATTCCATCAAAGATTTTACAAGAGAAAATGCTCTTGAATTTTGCTCTTTTATTCGGACAAAATACAAGGCGGGAGAGAGTTCAGAAAGACTGATTAGAGGAATTAAAACATTCTTTCGAAAAGCCGTACAAAATGAATGGATTAGCCGTAATCCGTTTGAATTTTGCTCTACCAGTTCCAGAGCGTCTACAAAGAAAGTTAGTAGAATTACTGAAGCCGATTTGCAGACCGTCTTGCAATCTACTCACAATGCGAAATGGAAATGTATAATCGGACTTATGCGTCTATGCGGTTTGAGGGGCGCAAATGAAATCAGAAATCTGGATTGGAGTATTGATTCAATCAGATTTGCCACTATCGACAATATCGGCTCAATCACAATCAGACCGACAAAGCAAGAGCGATTAGAAAATCGGAGAGAGAGAATTGTACCATTACCGCCACTAATGGAGAAATTACTCCTTGACTGGCTGGAAGCGTCAAGAGCAAATGAAAAAGAAAATTTCCCATATATACCGATGTTCCCAGAGGAAGTATCGAAACTTCTTGACAAGGAAAGGAAGGGGCAGAAAATAGAAATCAATCTGAATACACCGATAAAGAAAATTTTTAACCGGGCGGGCGTGCCACTTACGTGTGCGTATGACTTACGAAAAAATTGTTGCTCTGATTGGTTGACCCCTGACAATAACGGCAATACTATCGATATTGTAATCTATGAACAAATGGCGGGACATACCATCGATATTGGTCGTAAATACTACCAGCAATTATTTCCAGACCGATTAGAAAAGGGATTTGACCAAGTTGCAAAACGTTGGGACACCGGAAAAACAAGCATTATCAACGCTGACCAAGAATCCCGGAATTTCCCCCGGATAGACCCCGGAAAAGCCCCCGGGCAAATGGTTGACAATGAAAGCAAGAAAAAACCAAAAAGCGGGAAAGAGCCTTGTATTTGTGATTATTTGCAAAATAAAAAAGAGCTTTACAATTTCTCGCAAAGCTCTATTTACCCCCAAGGGGATTCGAACCCCTGTAACAGGACTGAGAATCCTGTGTCCTGGGCCACTAGACGATGGGGGCGCAATAAAGTTGAGCGTCTTTGGGTATATCGCGCCCAGAACATATTTTATACTCCTAAATATAACCGTATTGCAAGAATTGTCAAGCCCCCCTATTCCTTGATTTTAATTTTGGGGTACAATAGACGGCAAACTCAAGCGGGGCGCCGGCAGGGGTTCAGACCCGGTCAGGGCGCTCCAGCGGTTAGAAATGATCATCGTTTCCCCACCTTTCCATAAGGAGAATTCATGACTCAGACAATCGGATTTACGGAATTGAAAAAGATGTTGCTGGCGGCGGTCGAAATAATTCGCGCCAACAAAGACGAACTGTGCAAGCTGGACGGCGTCTGCGGCGACGGCGATCACGGGGTAGCCGTTACACGCGCCATGGAAGCGATCGAAGCGGCGATTCACGACTACCAGGGCGAGAACATCGCGGACTTCGTCAAAGCCGCCGGCTGGGGCGTCATGAGCATTGACGGCGGATCGACCGGTCCTCTGTTCGGCTCGTTTTTTATGGGCATGAAAGACGGCGCGCCGGCTGACAACGTTATTAACGGCGCGGCGATGGCGGCTATGTTTGCTGCGGGTCTGAAGAAAGTTCAGAAACGGACTCAGGCGCAGCCGGGCGACAAGACGCTCATCGACACGCTCGTCCCGGCGATTGAAGCGGCGACCGCAGCGGCGGCAGCGGGCGACGACCTCGACGTTGTTGTTAAAAAGGCGGCGGACGCTGCCTGGGCTGGCTCGGAAAACACCGCAACCATGCAAGCCAAATTCGGCCGCGCTAAAAATCTGGGCGAAAAGTCCATCGGATCCATCGACCCCGGCAGCCGGTCCATGGCTCTGATCTTCAAAGCCTTTGCGGAAAATATCTAAAAAGAACGACGAGAAACCGGGGGATTTTTACCGTGAGACGAATTCCCCGGTTTTATGACCGTTCAAATTTCTATGCAGGATTAAGACGATGGGTTCTTTGTCCTGCAATAGAGTCGTTGAATTGACCCATTCCGTTATAAAAACGCTTAACCTTTGCGAGTTCCCTTTGAATTTTCAATTATAATATATGTTATTGGAATTCAAAAGGAACTTGTTTTGTTTTTCGCTGAGTAATACTGTTGAGTTTTATTCAGGGAAACTCAAATCAATTATTTATACAGTTTAACACAGACTGCTCATGAGTAACGAATTTAATACAACAAATAACGCTTCTAATTCAACACCAAATAATTCAAGTGAATTATCAAGTATGGCGCGGCATATAAACGGAAGAATTGAAACATGGAAAAGCGAGCTATTAGATTTAACTAAAAGAAATTCCTTACTCAGTTTTAAGCCTAAAACAGCGGTTTCGCTTCTTCTTCCAGATTTACAAGAACAAGAACTGGCACGAAAGCTGTTTGAAAGCAAAGATGAAATTAGATTAGAATCTGTTAAAGATGATGATGGCGAAGCAATTGTTGACCTGTCAAGCAATACTAATATTTTAGAAAGAGAATTAGCTAAAAGTAAATTATATTCCGAAATATCCAAGTCAGAAATCCGATCTCGTCTTTTGAGATTATCTCGAAAAAATAAAGAGACAATAGAAGAAATGGGGGTTAATACTCTTTTTCTTTCGTGGGGAATATTGGAATGGAAAGAAAATGACGAAGAACCGGGAACTTTCAATGCGCCCATTATTTTGATTCCGATTAAACTGGAACGACATACGATTTCATCAAATTTTTCCTTGTCCGTTTTGGATGACGAACCATTTATCAATATGACATTATTGGAAATGCTTCGACAGGATCGAAAATTGGTTATATCGGGATTAGAAGCATTGCCGGAACTAACAGATTGGCAAAGCATTGATAACGTTTTTCAGATACTTGAAGATAAAGTAAAATTGTTTCCGGGTTGGAAAGTTCATCGTCAAAAACTTTTTATATCAACTTTTTCATTTCAAAAATATATTCTATGGAGAGAACTTAACGAAGAGCAAGATATATTAACAAGCCGCAACAGTATTATAGATCATTTGGTTAATCACGCAAAAGAATGCGATTTTTCAGATGGAATTCCAGATCGAAAAATAGATCAAATTGATCGATTATCGTACAAGGATATAAACGCTCCGCTTGGCGCCGATTCCTCCCAAATGCGCGCAATCGCCTCTGCTATGGATGGCAAGAGTTTTATATTAAACGGTCCTCCCGGAACAGGAAAATCGCAGACAATTGCAAATATCATAGCAAACAGTTTATTTCATGGAAAGACCGTTATTTTTGTTGCAGAAAAGAAAGTTGCTTTGGACGTCGTCTATAGACGTCTTCAAGAAATTGGGCTTGAATCATTTTGTCTGGAACTTCACGCAAACAAAGCCAATAAAAAACATTTCTACAGTCAATTAGAGCAAACATATGCGTTTTATAAAGACAATAGTAAAGATTGGCAAAATTTAACTGACGTTTTGAATGAAACTCGTACAGAATTAAATACATATGTTGAACATCTGTATAAAGAATATCCTTGCGGTTTTTGTTATTCTGACGCAATCGCTTGGTTAATGGGAAATTCTGAACTAAAAAAGCATGCTGATAAAATAGCATTATATTGGGGAGAACCATTCATAAGCGTTACTTCTGATGTATATAAAGAATATAAAAATTTAGCTGACAATTTAGCTGACGCTTCAAACCCGGATATTATTTCAATTGAAAAATTCCAGGAGTTAAAGCACATTAAAAAAACGGAAATTGTATCAGAAAAGGATTGGGAGTCATTATCGGCTCTCAAAAACAGCATTCACGATTTCCGCTCAAACTTAAATGAATGGACTCAAGTATTATTTGGAAAACAAGTTGAGTTAAGTTACAATGCGTATAAAATGCTTGATAGGCTAAGCATACCTAGCAATAATTATATTCCAGAGCATTTTTACAGTTCCGACTTTTCTCAATTTTCAAAACAGTGGTCAGATTATGTCAAATGCGGTCAAGATTACAAAGACAGTTTGATAAAATTAAACTCAAATATATTATTGCAAGATATCGATAAACTTCAATATTCTGTTTCTGACCGTATACAACAATTCGGAATAATATTTGGTAATTGACCCAATTCTGGACTGATGTATAATACTTATATGAACTTCAAGTCCTATGAATTGCTGATTAAAACCGAAAATGCGGCAAGGAAATATGTGTTGGGATTTTGCTTCAAAAACCAACAACGTTTTTGCCCC
>JAZRTH010000967.1:0-1566 GCA_045651945.1 Thermoguttaceae bacterium | reverse complement strand
TCCGTCGGCTGTGGTCGCGTGCGTTTTGGCGGGGCTGAGTCCGCTGGCGTTTTTCCATCCTCTGCTGTGGGTGATTCCTGTTCTGGCGGTCTGCGTTGGCGTTTGGGCGGCGATGGCGTTTATCCGTCAGGCGGATGGACTGCTCGGACGTCGCGCTCTGCGCTGGGCGATGGCGATTGCGATTTTCTGCGGTTTAACCGCCTTTACAGACTGGGCGGTTTATCGATATTATCTCCGCCAGGAAGCGATGTCCTTTGCAGACTTGTGGTTTGACAAGATTTTCTCCGACAAACCTCTGGAAGCGTACGAACTGTTTTCTCACCCGCTCAATCGGCATTTACCTGGTCGCGGGTTGGAAGCTCAGTATTCTGCCGGCGGCAAAAGTCGGGAGAATTTCGAGTCCTATATGAAAACAGAGCACATGAAGATTCTTGCCGACCACGATCTTCATCCGTCATACAAGTATTTACAGGCGGAATTCGATGAAACGCCGTTTTCGGAGATTGTATCGCTTCAGTACGAGATTTCGTGGGACGAGATGGACGGTCGGAAAACGCGTCCAATGGTTATCACCGTTGCCAGAATGAAGCTCATCGACGTTCCGTACGCCGGTTGGGAACTGCGAAGCGCCTCGTTCCGGTAGTCTTGGCGTTTGAATTCCCGTTGTAACAATTATTCCCTTCCTACCCTGTGTTCTAAAATTTATGGATCTTTCTTTATTTGAATACGACCCCAAAGCGACGTTGGCGCAGCTGACCAACGACATGATTGCTACGTATCGTCAAGAGGACTCAATTCATCATCTTGGATACTGTCCGCTGCCCAATTACCGCGTTATTGTTGAAACGCTGGAAGATTTGAAAGACGTTCTCTTTCCCGGATATCGGAGAAAAGAAAAACTGCATTTCGGCAACGTCGAGTACCAGATCGGTCAGCTTATCGACAGCATCAACGAACGCTTGACCAACCAGATTTCCCGGGCGTTGTGTCACGACCGCGGGCTTTCTGTTTCCTGTACAGCACAGCAGCGTCAGGACTTTGAACGAATCGGGCTGGAGAAGTCGATTGAATTCCTGCGCCGGCTCCCGGAGATTCGGCACAAACTTATGCTCGACGTTCAGGCAGCGTACAAGGGCGACCCGGCGTGCAAGTCGTACGACGAGGCGGTCTTCTGCTATCCTGGCATTGAGGCGATTACGGTTTATCGAATCGCTCACGAGCTTTACGTTTTGGGCGTCCCGCTGATTCCGCGTATGATGTCGGAATGGGCGCACAGCAAAACGGGTATCGACATTCATCCCGGCGCGACGATTGGCGAATCGTTCTTTATCGACCACGGCACCGGCGTCGTTATCGGGCAGACGTGCAACATCGGGAACTGGGTCAAGCTGTATCAGGGCGTTACGCTCGGCGCGTTGAGCTTCCCAACGGACGAAGAAGGCAACCTCGTTCGCGGCGTTAAGCGACATCCTACTATTGAAGACAACGTCGTCATCTACGCCAACGCGACAATCTTGGGCGGTCAGACAGTTATCGGCAAAGACTGTGTTATCGGCTCCAGCGTCT
>JAZRTH010000966.1:0-3024 GCA_045651945.1 Thermoguttaceae bacterium | reverse complement strand
TATGCCCATGTTCGCACAATAAGGCAGTAGGCAAGAGGCAGTAGGCAAGAGGCAGTAGGCAGTAGTATTTCGCCTGACGGCGAATGCGTAATTCCGTTCGCTTCGCTCACTCCATTACCGCCTTCCATCCTCTCGCAACTCGCAACTCGCAACTCGCTACTTCCATGACTCAATTCCATTCTACAGTTCTTTCTAACGGCTTGACGGTTTTGGCGGAAACGATTCCGTATGCGTACAGCGTCAGCGTCTGCTTTTTCGTAAAGACGGGCAGCCGTGACGAGACGCCGGCGGAATCGGGAGTGAGTCATTTTCTTGAACACATGATCTTCAAGGGAACGCAAAAGCGGACGGCGGAAGAAGTCAACCGCGCTTTTGACGACATGGGCGCGTCGAACAACGCCTGTACGAGCGAGGACGCGACGCTCTTCTATGCCTCGTTTCTCCCGGAATTTCTGGAACCGGTTTTGGAATTGTGGTCAGACGTTCTGTGCCCGGCGCTGAGGGAGTCAGACTTCAATTCTGAACGTCAGGTCGTTCTGGAAGAGTTGAAAATGTATCAGGACGAGCCGCCGTACGACATGGACGAGCAGGCGCGGAGAGCCTTTTTCAACGGGCATCCTCTGGGAAACCCGATTATCGGGACGGTCGACTCGCTCAACGCCATGACGCCGGAAATGATGCGGGATTACTTGAACCGTCAGTACGTCCCGAACAACATCGTCTTGTGCGCGGCGGGGAAAGTCGACTTTGATCTTCTGACGAAGCTGGCGGAGAAGTACTGCGGCGGATGGTCGCCTTGTAACGTTACACGAAATCTGCAGTCGTTTACACCGGGACAGGCTTTCAATCGAATTGCCGACCCGACCGCGGCGGAGGAGTATATTATCGATTGGTATCCCGGACCGGATCCGGCAGGTCGGGATTATTACGCTGCGAAAATGTTTGCATCGCTTGTCGGGGACGAGTCCGGCAGCCGGTTCTATTGGAAGTTGTGCGACGTCGGCTTGGCGGATTCCGCCCAACTGTCTTATTCTGACTATACCGAAACCGGCGCGTTTACCGCCTCTTTTTCCTGCGCTCCGGAAGAGGAAAAGACGTGCATGGATATCGTCGCCGACGTCTACGCTGACGTCTTGAAAAACGGGTTTACGGAAAAGGAACTCGACCAGCGCCGACGCCGGGAACTGGCAAGTCTGATTATGCGCGAGGAGCGCGTCTTGTCGAGAGTTTTTACGATTGCTTCTGACTGGATTTGCCGAAACCAGTATTTTACGCTTGACGACGAAATCAACGTTCTGAAAAGCGTAACGCTGGACGAAATCAACGACATGGCAAAACGCTTCCCGCTCCGTCCTGCCGTTCGCTTTGCGGTTGGACCGAACGAAGAATAGGCGTAATTCGTAATTCTGGGGTGCGGACATTGTCCGCGAAAAATAATAATGTACGTTTTTTAGGCGGGTATTACCCGCCCTCCGTAAACATACTCGCCATCCGTAAGCAACGTCCCCATTTGTACTTTCTCTAAAATACCATATCGGGGGGGGATTGCAATCAAATTCTCGTTGGGATAAAATAAAAATAAACATAGTTCTCCCAGAGGAGATATAAACAACATTTTACCCCCTGCCTGTTAGTCATGAAAGCAATTCAATCTTTTATTATCGCGACGGCGTGTCTTTTGACAGCCGCATCGTTTGCGGACGAAGCCGTTATTATTTCCATCAAGACGGACAGTCAAAGCTATCCGGTATACAGAAGCTCGTTCGCCTGCGACGGGGATAAAGCCAATTTCTGGCATACGGAGTTTGAAAAGCGTAAGCCGGAGCCGCCGCACTGGGTGGAATTCGATTTGAAAAGGACCGAAACGGTTCGCGGCGTCTCGTATACGCCCCGGCAGGATTCCAACAACAACGGGACGTTCTGCGAAACGGAGATTCAAGTCTTTGCTGACCATGAAAATCCAGGCGCGCCTGTCTGGTCGGGCAATCTGGATTCCATGCGAAAGAACGTCAAGGACACTGTTACAATTCTGTTTGACAAACCCGTCGAGGGACGGTTTGTCAAGGTTACGGTTCTTTCCACGTACAACAATCAGCCGTTCGCCTCGGCGGCGGAACTGCAGCCCATTGTCGACGGCAAGACGTTTACCGCGGACGCCAAAGTCTATTTGAAGAACGTTCCCGGCGCTGACCCGGAACTGATTAGTCAGTACAATATTTTGCTGGAGGATATCGACAACCGTCGGCGATACGACAAAATCGCCGGGCAGATTTACGACCCCCAGGCGGGGATTCTGCCAAAGGACAAGTCGCCGACAGACGTCATCTATCGCCGAACCCTCGCCGCAGTCAAACGACTGGAAAAGATCGACTCTGACCTGGCGGAACCGTATCTGGCGGAGCTGAAAACGCTCAACCCGGCGGAGAACAAGACGCAGACCGTTGAACAGAGTTTTGCTCTGTTTGAAAAGATCGCGAAAGTCCGGCGGCGGGTGATGTTTGCCGACCCGGATCTGGATTTCGACAAGCTGCTGTTTGTCAAAAAACACCGCGCCACATTCAACCATCTTTGCGACCAGTACTACGGGATTAACATTTTGCCCGACGGTGGGATTTTTATGCTGGAAAACGCATTTAATCCCGATTCCGCCCCGACGGTCAAAAACGTTTTGGAAAACTCGGTTGTTGAATCCGGACGCCTCAAGGGCGACAACCTCAAGACAGGCGGGTTTGCGACGCTGGCTTTGGACTACGACGCTCAAAAAATCGCCTTTGCGTACGTCGAAGCGACGGGCGACAGAGGACATAAATATCACACCGATTTGACCAAAGGACATTGGGAACAGACTCGCTGCCTGCATATCTTTACCGCCAACGTCGACGGTACGGACGTTCGGCAGATTACCGACGGAACGTGGAACGACTTCTATCCGTGCTTCCTGCCCAACGGTCGTCTGGCGTTTATTTCCGAACGCCGCGGGGGCTATCTGCGCTGTGGCCGCGAATGTCCGAACTATACGATTTT
>JAZRTH010000965.1:0-4759 GCA_045651945.1 Thermoguttaceae bacterium | reverse complement strand
CAAGGACGCGCCGCCAACCAAAGCGCCGTCGATGTCTTCTTTGCCAATAAGCCCTTGAGCGTTGCTGGCCTTGACGCTTCCGCCGTACTGAATGCGGGTGTTCTGGGCGACTTCCGCGCCAAAACGATTGGTAAGCCAATCGCGAACGAAGGCGTGAACTTCTTCCGCCTGTTCCGGGGTGGCGACTTCGCCGGTTCCGATTGCCCAAACTGGTTCGTAAGCCAGAGTTACGTTAGCCATGTCATCGGCGGTAATGTCAGCCAGAGAGCCTTCCAGCTGATCTTTGATGACGTCCATGGTCTTGCCGGCTTTGCGGGTTTCGAGCAGTTCGCCAATGCAGAGAATCGGTTTCAGACCGCCAGCGAGGGCTTTCTTGACTTTCTTGTTGATCAACTCGTTGCTTTCGCCAATGATGTTGCGGCGTTCGCTATGACCAAGAATGACGTAAGTCGCTCCGATGTCTTTGAGCATCGCAACGCTGATTTCTCCCGTGAACGCGCCGTTGTCTTCAAAATAGCAGTTTTCCGCTCCAACGGCGATGTTGGTTCCCTTGCATACCTGGCAAACAGCGTCCAGATAAACAAACGGCGGGCAAATGGCAACGTCGACATCGGCGATGTCTTTGCAGGCTTCGACAAGCCCTTGAGCCAAAGCAACTGCTCCAGCTTTGTCCATATTCATTTTCCAGTTTCCAGCGATAAAAGGACGACGCATTTTCTCTCTCCAAAATAAATTGGTTTTTGGCAATAAAATCTGTTTATATAATGACATAACATTATGCCATATTCATAATCCAACATTCTGATTTTAACATATTTTTAAATATATGAAAGAGGGGGATAGGGGGCTATTCAAAATTTTTTGAAGCGCTACAATATGATAGAATGTTTTTATGTAAAAATCCCCCGGTATACAGAGGGAACGTTGTTGAACGCAAACCGTAAAAAAATTACAATATTGTTTTATTGTATAGATATTCAACGGCATTGCACTAACCATCAGAGATATCCATGTATAAACAAAGAATCGTTATAACAGGCATGGGACAGATTAGTCCTTTGGGTCTTACAAGGGAACAGCTTTGGGAAGGGCTTTCTTCCGGTAAAAGCGGAGTTGAAACTCTTACGCAGCTTCCGCCAGATTCTCCGGTATCGTTTGGAGGCGAAGCGCACGAGTTCGTTAGCGACATTGATAACTATGGCGTTCTTTCCAAAGACGTTAAAAAGAACATTCGTAAAGGGCAGAAAGTTATGAGCCGTGAAACCCGATTGGGTTTGGCGGCGGCTCAGCGCGCTTTGAATGACGCCGGTTTTGAAGGTCCTGCAACGGACGACGGTTCTGTTCCTGTGGACGGTTCGCACTATTCCCCTGATCGCAGCGGTATTTATTTCGGCAGCGATTACCAGATTACCATGCCGTTTGATTTCGAGTTGGCGGTTTCAAAGTGCTTGACAGAAAGCCGTGAATTCGATTTTGACAAGTGGTCAGAAAAGGGGCTGCCAGCCATGAATCCGCTTTGGCTGCTTATCTTTTTGCCGAACATGCCGGCGTGTCACGTTACAATGTACAATGATATGCGCGGAGCAAGCAATACAATTACACAGCGGGAAGCGTCCGGCAACATGTGCATCGAACATGCGTCCCATTTCCTTGACAATGGCGATTACGACATGATGCTTTGCGGCGCAACGGGAACGCGTCTGAGCCCAATGAAGGCGATTCAGGCATACAAAAACGAGGCGTTAGCGGACGCCAGTTACATTTCTCAGCCCGATCAGGCAAGCCGTCCGTTTGACAAGAATCGTTCAGGACAAGTTCTTTCTGAAGGCGCGGGATGCGTGGTTTTGGAAACGTTGGCTGCCGCTCAAAAACGCGGGGTAAATGTTCAGGCGGAGCTTTTGGCAGGCGCTTCGACAATGGCTTCCAACGGACAGCTTAATGGAAAACCCGCTCCGGCAGAGGTTATTCGTAAAGCAGTTAAAAACGTTTTGGATATTGTCATTTCACGCGCTGGACTGACGCCCAAAGACATCGATTTTGTTGTCGCTCATGGCTTGTCTGATCCGGAAATGGACAAAGGCGAAGCGCAGGGAATTGCAGACGTTTTCGGACCCAACGGCGTCAACGTTGTTGCGCCCAAGGCGAACTTCGGCAACCTCGGCGCCGGCGCAGGCTTGGTCGAGTTGATTGCTGGTATCGAAGCCCTGCAGCACGGGACGCTGTTCCCCAATCCCAACTATACAACGCCGGATGAAGACTGTCCGGTGCGGATTGTTACACAACCCGTTCCCGCGGGAAACGTTTTTGTCAACATCAGCATTTCGCCGCAGGGACAAACCTCAGCAACCGTTATTAAAAAGTTTGAGTCTTGATACAAACGGTTCCCTTTAATTAAAGGAGACGTCCATGTCATTTATCGATAAACTTGCAGCAGCCGTAGAAAAAAAGGGTTCTTCGGTTTTGGTCGGTTTGGATCCCCGTTTTGAATGGATTCCGGATTCGATTAAACAGAGTTCATTAAAAGACCTGAACGATTTTTCAGGTCAATTGATGTCTTTGAGAACTCATGAAGATACGGATCGCACAGACGCCGGATTTGACGTTTCAGAAATTGCTCCGACCGTTTTCTGCGATTTCTGTCGAGATCTTATTGATATTGTCGCGCCGTACGTTCCGTGCGTCAAGCCGCAAATGGCATTCTTTGAACAGCTCGGTTCAGACGGCATGGTGGCTTTGGACGACGTCATTCAATACGCTCGAGATTGCGGTTTGCTGGTGATTTTAGATGGCAAACGCAACGACATCGGTACAACGGCGGCGGCGTACGCTAAAGGTCTTTTGGGCGAGGCGTCGCCGTGGGGCGCGGATGCGTTAACCGTCAGCCCGTACTTGGGAGACGATTCTTTAGATCCGTTTATTCAAACCGCCGTTGAGCAGGACGCCGGCGTTTTTGTTCTGGTAAAAACGTCCAATCCCGGCGGAGGAATGATTCAAAATCTGGAAACGACCGACGGACGAAAGATTTACGAAGTCGTTGGCGATTTCGTTCAGAACAAAGCGTTACAAACCGTCGGGCTGTGCGGCTACGGAAACGTTGGCGCCGTTGTCGGAGCGACGTATCCCAAAGAGCTTGCCGAGCTGCGCCAGCGCATGCCGAACACATGGTTTTTGATTCCCGGCTTCGGCGCTCAGGGCGGTTCTGCCGAAAGCGTCAAAGCGGCGTATGACGAAAAAGGATTGGGCGCGATTGTCAACAATTCTCGCGGAATTAACTTCGCCTGGAGAACAAAAGCGTACGAATCCTACGGCGAAGAAAAATGGAAAGACGCCGTCCTGGCTGCGACAAAAGATATGTGTAACGCGCTTCGCAACTAAAATCTATGATATCAGCAATTGTTTTAGCGGCAGGCAAAGGGGTTCGAATGAACTCCGAATTGCCGAAAGTTCTCGTTCCGTTCAAGGGACAGCCGATGGTCGAATACGTTTTAGACGCTTTGGCGAAAGCGGGCGTCAACAAACCGGTCGTCGTTGTCGGATATAAATCTGATCTGGTAGAATCGACGCTTACTGCGGACAATCGTAACAATCGCTGGCAGGGCTTGACGTTTGCTTTGCAAAAAGAGCAAAAGGGCACAGCTGACGCCGCCTGGAGCGCGTACGACGCTCTTAAAGATTTCGATGGACCGGTAATCGTCCTGGCGGGAGATCAGCCGCTGACTTCCAGCCGAACGATTAAACGGATGCTGGATCAATGGCGGGAAAATCCCTGCGCCTGTCTTATTGGAACGCTGGAAACAGAGAACCCGTTTGGGTTTGGCCGCATTCTTCGTGACAATAACGGCGAGTTCGTCGGCATTGTTGAAGAAAAAGACGCAACGGAAGAACAGCGCAAGATTCGGGAAGTCAATCTGAGCTATTACGTCTTCAACGCTGCTGACCTTTGGGACGCGATTAAAGAAGTCAAACCGAACAACGCTCAGGGAGAATACTATCTTACCGACTGCCCTGCGGTTCTTAAAAAGAACGGCAAACGAGTGATTGCAAAAATCCTGCTGGAACAACAGGAGACGTATTCTATTAACACCGCTCAACAGCTCAAAGAAGCTGAAGAGAGATTTGCAGATTAGGCGTTGCCACACGAGAATACAAGATGTTTTCTCGCAACTCGCAACTCGCTTCTCGCAACTTAAAAACCCCGACAGACTCTTTCGAATCAGTCGGGGCGGGGCTTTACCACAAGAGTAACAACTTGCGGTTTATTGGGAAACGTCTTTCTGATGAGTTGGTGATTTTGTATTCGCGATTAGCGCAAAAGATTATTTTTTGTCCTTCGGCGGTTCCGGTTTTGGAGCCTTGTCTTTTGCTCCGGGTTTCTTACCGGGTTCCGCTTTTTTGCCTTCTTTGGGGGCTTTGAAATCGGGCGGCAGGGGACGATCGCCGGGCTTGAATTCGCCTTTACCTTCGCGGGGCGGGAATGGACGATCGCCTTTTTTGAAGTCCGGTCTCATGTGCGGCGGGAAGGGACGGTCACCAGGCTTGAATTCGCCTTTTCCTTCACGCGGCGGCATTGGGGGGAACGGACGGTCGCCGGGTTTGAATTCGCCTTTACCTTCACGCGGCGGGAATGGACGATCGCCTTTTTTGAAGTCCGGTCTCATGTGAGGAGGCATCGGACGATCACCGGGCTTGAATTCGCCTTTACCTTCGCGGGGCGGGAATGGACGATCGCCTTTTTTGAAGTCCGGTCTCATGTGCGGCG
>JAZRTH010000964.1:0-2430 GCA_045651945.1 Thermoguttaceae bacterium | reverse complement strand
GTCGAGCGATCAAGGCAACCGGTGTAACGTCGGCAATTTCCGTCGCTCCGGCGGTTCGGGTGTCGTTGGGAGAACTGTTTGGCTGCCCGGCAGGAACCAACGTCGAGGGGAAAACCGTTGCCGCGTTGAAAGAACTGGGGTTCGATTACGTCTTCGATACGACTTTCGGCGCCGATTTGACGGTCGTCGAGGAAGCGAAAGAGTTTATCAAACGGCTGGAATCGAACGAGCCGCGGCGCTTCCCGATGTTTACGTCCTGCTGTCCGGGCTGGGTGTCGTTTGCGGAATACTGGTTTCCGGAATTTCTGCCGTATCTTTCGACGTCGAAAAGCCCTATGCTCATGCAGGGCGCACTGATTAAGTCCATGTTCGCCAAAGAGATGAAGCTGGATCCGTCCAAAATCGTCTCGGCTCTGGTTGCTCCGTGTACGGCGAAGAAGTACGAAATTACTCGTCCGGAAATGAATGCGGCTGGCAAACTGGCGGGTAATGATTCCATCCGCGACATGGATTGTGCGATTACCGTTCGGGAGTTGGGTCGCTGGATTGACGAGTCGGGAATTGACTTTGAGGACCTGGAACCGGTTCCGTTCGATTCCGTCATGAGCCACGAAACGGACGCCGGTCTGATTTTTGGCGCGACCGGCGGCGTCATGGAGGCGACTTTGCGAACGGCGTACTGGTATGTCAACGACAAGCCTGCTCCGCCGCAGCTTCAGGAGTTTACCGCCATTCGCGGCATGGACGGCGTCAAGGAAGCGGAAGTTGACCTCGGCAAAGCCGGGAAAATCAAAGTCGCTGCCGTTCACGGCGGGGCGAACGCGCGCGCTCTGCTTACCAAGATTCGCGACGGGGAAGTCAAGTACGATTTCGTCGAAGTCATGATCTGTCCCGGCGGGTGCATTGGCGGCGGAGGTCAGCCGATTGTGAAAGGGCGAGAGGCGTTTCAAGCCGTCCGACAAGCCAGAATCAAAGGACTGTACGGCATGATCAGCGGCGATAACCCCCGGCTGGCGCACGAAAATCCGGACGTCCAGCGCGCTTATTCCGAATTCCTGTCCAAAGACGGCTCTGACCTGTCAAGCCGGCTGTTGCATACAAACGCCTACGTTGACCGGTCAGACGACCTGCAGGGGTAAATCTGACGCGATGCGTCAACTACTGCCTACTGCCTATTGCCTAAACAAGGCTAACATTTTTTTTTGTTGTTCGTAATACAATTTAGAACAACTTGAATTTTTCAATTGTTTTAGTAAAAATGACGCAATATCCCAGCGAATCACTTCCTTATTATGACCAGATCCATCGATATGCGTATCGTGTAATGGGGTCGTTAGAAGACGCGGACGACGTAACTCAGGAAGTCTATTTACGGTATTTCCGTTCAGGGAAAACGTATGAGGGCGACCAGCTTCGTAATTATTTGTATCGAACAGCGAGGAACTATATGATAGACCTGCTTAGACGCAGACGTCATCACCCGATAACCATATCCGAGGAAGACGGTGAGCAGGCTCTGGAGTATACCGGTCTGATTGATCCAACTGCGTCTCCTGAACAAAACGTCCAAAAGTCTGAACTTCAGGCGCTGGTTCGTCAGAAAGTCAATTTGCTTTCGCCCCAAAAACAGGAAATCCTGCATTTGCGGTACGACGAACAGATGAAGACGAAAGATATTGCTGAGATCGTTGGTCTGTCGTATGGAAACGTTAGGCGAATACTGTCAGAGACAATTGCTCAATTGTCAAAGGAATTGGAAGCTTACAAATAACATAGAGTTAATCCTGCCATGGAAAACGATAAAATTGATTTAGAAGAACTGCTGGTTTTGTACGCTCTGGGAGATCTTGAACCGGATGAGGCATCTGCTGTTGAGGAGGAACTGCAAAAGCGCCCTGAATTGGCGGCAAAGGTGGAAAAGGTTCGCCAAACAGACGGCTTGCTGTCAGATGTCTTTGCCCTGTCGGACGAAGCCGCTCAACAGGAGCTTGCAAAGGAAGTCGCTAAACCGTTGGCGTCTGGTAATCTGAAAAAGTCTCAAGGACGTCTGGCTTATCGTCTGGCTTATAGCGTTGCTGCTCTGGCGCTGATTGTTGTGGTTGGCGCCCTGATCTATCCGCAATTTGTCCGTCAAAACGTGCAAGTCGCCATGACGTCCCAGGAGACTACAAAGAACAAATCCGTTTCGGCGGATTCTGAGTCGGAAGTCGTCAAGCTGGAAGACGCTAAATTTTCTGAAGGGGAATTGTCTGACCATAATCTCGTTATGAGTGAAGATTATCCGCAAATTGCTAATGGTGTAAACATCTTTGAAAAATCCCTTCCAGATGATTTGGACGATGAAGAAAATATGAGTTTGGGTGAAGGCGAAGATTCTGCTATAGCGCACGATCCGTTAGCAGCGGAAGATAATGCGCCTGTTTCGCAAAG
>JAZRTH010000963.1:0-1047 GCA_045651945.1 Thermoguttaceae bacterium | reverse complement strand
CCACCGAAACGCAGGCGGCAACCGAAGAAAAAAGTGAACTCATTAATGAATCAGTGAAGAACCGTCTAATCCGTTAAATCCGTGAACGGACTGATCTGCGCTAAATCATCGAGTTGCCTCCCCACTACTGCCTACTGCCTCTTGCCTACTGCCTGTTATATTCGATCGGCGTGATCGGCAAATAGCCGTCTTTGAACAGTTCTTCGTACGTAAAGCCGTAGTTGACGCGCCAGGACTGATGGTCGCTTTTGAGGTTTCCTTCCGAATTGAGTCCGGTTTGCTCGGTGATGTACATGACCTTCTTTTCAGCGTCGACGCGGACAACCATGCGGACGTGTCCGTGCGGCTGTCGGACGATGGCGTCGCCCGGCAGAAGCTGGTTGTAACAGGCGAACATGACGTCGCGCCCGTTGGCTTCGCAGGCGTCTGCCGTGTTGGCGTAGTTGGGCACGACGTACGATCCGACCTTGAGGAACATCGGTTCCGTCTTGCCGGTTTTCGGATTGATCAGGCAGTTGTCGCCGGGGTTCATTCTCGCCGTTCGCCAGATTGGGCAGTTGGGAATGGTGCGCTGCCACGCCATCGAGCAGGAGCTGGAACAGTCGCTGCCGCGATACGACGTCGGATGAATCGGACCGACGTAAATCGGTTTTCCGTCTTCCGTTTTAATCATTTCCTTGAACTGCTCGAGAGTGGTGTAACGCCCCGGCTGCGTGTACGGAAGCCCCTTGTACTTTTCGCCCGCGTGGAATATAACGCCGTCTTTCGGACGCCACCAGACGATGTCCTTTTCCGGAATCCATTCCACTTCCGCCATGGCGGTCATGTAGTCCAGCGTAACTTTTCGGAGCGCTTCGGCGTTGTCCTTGGCAGCGTTTTCGCCTGTACGGATAATCTCCTCAACCGGCTTGCCGAACCGGGAGTTTTCTGCCAGATGACGCAGACCGATAAGAATGAGATCTTGCATCGCCTCCGTTCGTTCCGGATGAACGCCAAAGACAAGGGTCGTTCCCTTTCCGAACGTGGAAAGCATAATCGCCGGCGAGC
>JAZRTH010000962.1:0-1611 GCA_045651945.1 Thermoguttaceae bacterium | reverse complement strand
ATCGAAACGGATTAACGCGACCGATTCAACATTATTTTGATATTTTAGTCAACCGGTCAGACAAATGCAACCCCCCGGGGAGCAAAAAATTTCTTTTTCGATTATTTTCTCAATAACCCCTTCCACGGCGTTTGGGATTCTGCTATAATGCAAGCAATAAGACGTTGTACGTCGTTGATTGTATTATTATCCACCTTATTTTAAGGAGCGATTCATGTCAATTTTGAACAAATCATTTGCATTGATTGCAGCCGTTATTATTTGCTCTGTCGCCTACGCACAGGGAGAACGCGACCCGCACTTTGACCCGGTTCCGATTCCGGATTACACGCTGCCAGACCCGCTGACGGCTAACGACGGAACGAAAATCACGACCGCCGAGCAGTGGAAAACCATCCGCCGTCCGGAAGTGTACAAGATGTTTGCCGAGGGCGTTTACGGCGTTCTCCCGCCCAAGTTTGAAACGATGACCTTTACCGTCGAGAACGTTAAGAAGGACGCCCGCGACGGCAAGGCGACTAGAAAAGAAGTCGTCATTAACTTCAACGGTCAGCCCGACGGCGTCAAGGCGCGCATTCTGATTTACGTTCCCAACGATCGCCCGGAAGGAAAGAAAGTCCCGGCATTTCTGGGATTGAATTTCCGCGGGAATCACACCATCACCACTGAACCAGACGTAACAATTACCGAAGCGTGGGTTCCTAACGACCCGGCTAACGGACGCATTCACAACAGATCGACGGAAGCCAGCCGCGGCAAAGGCATCGCGCCAACCCGCTGGCCGATCGACGATATTATCGCTCGCGGCTACGCCCTTTGCACGATGTACATGGGCGAACTGGCGCCAGACTCCAACGCCGAGTACACGAAAAGCGGCGTTGCGACCCTGTTCCCTCAAAAGGAAGTCAAAGACGGCACGGAATGGAAGGCGATTTCCATGTGGGCGTGGGGCTTGTCCTGCGCTCTGGACTACCTCCAGACTGACCCGGACATTGACGGAACGAAGGTTGCTGTTATCGGACATTCCCGACTGGGCAAAACCGCCTTATGGGCAGGGGCTTGCGACGAACGGTTCGCGCTGGTTATTTCCAACAACTCCGGCTGCGGCGGCGCGGCTTTGTATCGACGCCCGGTCGGCGAACGCATGAAGATCATGCAAAAGAATTTCCCGTACTGGTTCTGTGACAACCTGTTCAAGTACGTTGACAAAGAAAACGATCTCCCGTTTGACATGCACGAGTTGATCGCCCTGCAGGCGCCCCGCCCGGTTTACGTTGCGTCGTCTGAAAAAGACATTTGGGCAGACCCGAAAGGCGAGTTCCTTTCCGCCTGCAACGCCGAGTCCGTTTACAAACTGTTCTGCGAGAACCCCATCGGCGACGCCAACCCGCCCAAAATGCCGCCTCTGGACACGCCCGTCGGAGGAATCATTCATTACCACGTTCGCAACGGCGGACACAACATCACGCCCTGGGACTGGGAACAGTACATGAACTTTGCGGACAAATACCTGAAGTGAATTAGCAATTAGCAATTTGCAATTAGCAATTACACAAGCGCTGCTCGTTGGTTATGCACGTACCTTCCTTACTAAAGTTTTTTGGAAAGAGG
>JAZRTH010000961.1:0-1013 GCA_045651945.1 Thermoguttaceae bacterium | reverse complement strand
ATCTGCCCGGCGTCTGTAACAGCGGACGCGTCAATTTCGATAATCGTCGAGAGCTTTTCGTCCGGCTGACCGACGATTTCCTGCTCGGTTCCAGCGACGGTAATTGTACCCTTTTGACTTTTAGAGGAGTAGTTCGCCAGCGTACACAAAACGGCGATTTTGTTCTTCGCCGAGCAGCGGGCTCCGACGGACAGGAGGGCGAAGTTGTCAAAGGACTTACCGACGGGCAGCCAGTGAACGCCCGGCGTTTGCGCCGTCTGTTCAAATTCGGGGAATCGACCGTCGCTGATAAGGACGATGTTTTGCGTTCGCGGGTCAAGCTCTTTCTCTCCCGCCTTTTTCGCGACCAGCGCCCGGGCGACGTCAATCGCCTGGTTCATGGCTTGAGCGTTTTGCGTCAGCTGCGGCTCTTTGAGGTACTCGTCCAGAGCGGAGAGAATCTTTTCCTTGTCGGACGTCGTTCGACACAAAATCCGCGCTGGGCTTTCCGCCGCGATTAAAGCGATTCGGTCGTGATACCCCAGATTTTCAACCATCTGAGCGAGCTTTTCCCGGACTTCCGACCCGACTGCCGACTGGCCGTCAGCCGACAGAGCGTCGCGCATGCTCTCGGTGCAGTCGATAATAACCGCTAGGCGCTGTGGAGGTCGAAAACACGGTTCTGCCATCGCGACGACAAACGTCAACAAAATCGCCAGCTGAACCAGCAGCGAGACCAGCCGCCGCCACGGATTCCACCAAAACCGGGGATCGAGAAAGGAGATGGAATCTTTCCACAGCTCTCCCGCTCCGGTTTTATGAATGTATCGACGCTGACGAAACGCGTACAGAATCAGTATCGGAATCGCCAGTAAAAGCCAAATAAACGCCCAGGGGTTAATAAAGGTTATCATAATATTTCTCGATTGTAAAATATTGGTATATTCATATTATAACAGAAAATAAAAAGAATGTCAAACAGGGCGGGAATTTTTTTAGGCAGTAGGGAGTAGGCAGTAGGCAGTAGGGAGTAG